>CAINXS010000052.1 GCA_903854995.1 Candidatus Moraniibacteriota bacterium
CGAATGGTACGTTTATGCGTTGACATACGCGTATCTTTTTACTAAAGCCGCCCTGCCGGGCGGCTTTAGTATACGGCGTCGCCTTCAAACGTACACCCCAGCTTCGCTGGGGGTTTATAGATTAAATCAACTACCCCGCGGCAAGCCGCGAGGTATGTCCGCTAGAACAACGTCGGTTGTTCTTGGTGGAGCCTCACGTACTCTCTCTCGATCCCCTGGTTTTTTACATACTCCGTTACCGCACTTTCACTTCTGTTTCTCCCTACGGTTGAGATATAATGATCGTCCGTCCAGAATTCTCCTCCCCACAGTTGTTTTTTGACTTCAGGCACTCGGGCGAAGATTTCTCGCGCCGTGATACTTTTCACGATTCGAGCAATCTTGGTCGGAGCATAGGTCGGTACCGATTGGATGAGAAAGTGGACATGGTCATTGTCCGTTCCTATTTCGAGAAAGTGCATCTGATAACGAAGGGCTATATCTTGACAGACATCCTTCATGACCCCATATCCACTTTCTCGGAGATGACTGCCCGGCGATACTTTGCGGGACAGACGAGGTGATAGATGAGAACGCTGACGTTGTGTCTTTTGTGGATGTATATGCTCATCGTTCCATTATACGTCTCTCTCCTGCTTCGCAGGAGTTATTCGCGGCAAGCCGCGAGGAATGGACCCTAAAAGAGATTCAATTGCGAATCATCATCAACTGCAATATATCGATCTGCATGCAGTATCTATCTCATCGACTACACCACCACGTTCACTAGCTTCCTGGGGACGACAATGATACGCTTGGGCTCCTTGCCGTCAAGATACGACTTCACCTTGTCGCTGTCGAGCGCATGCGTTTTCAGTTCGTTCTCGCTGGCGTCGGCCGGAATTTCGAACGAGTCTCGCATCTTGCCGTTCACCTGTACGACGATTTTGACGGTATCGGACACGAGGTATGCCGGGTCAGCCTCGGGCCAGGCGGCCAACGAGACGGAGCCGGTATTCCCGATACCTTCCCAGAGTTCCTCCGCGATATGCGGCGCGAACGGCGACAGTATCCGCAGGAAGAGTCCGAACGATCGGCTTGAAATCGACACCTCCTTCTCCATGGCATTCACGAGAATCATCATCGAACTGACCGCCGTATTGAATCGCATGGCCTCAATGTCCTCGGATACCTTCACGATTGTCTTGTGCAACAACGAATCAATCGTTTTCACCTTCTGTTCCTGCTCCCCTGTTGTCAGTTGTGAGTTTTCAGTTGTCAGTCCGAATTCTTCCGTTGTGAGTTGTGAGTTGTGAGTTGTGAGTTTTTCTTGCAGTTTCCAGACCCGTTCCAAAAAGCGTCGCGATCCCACCAACCCGTTCTGCCCCCAGGCGATCGGCTGATCGAACGGCCCCATGAACATCTCGTAGATGCGGAGTGTATCCGCTCCGAAATCCGAAACGATATCGTCGGGATTGATGACGTTCCCCTTTGACTTCGACATCTTCACGCCGCCCTCCGCAAGGATCAATCCGTGCGAGGTTCGCTTCTGATACGGCTCGGACGTCGGCGCTACGCCGATGTCGAACAGGAACTTGTTCCAGAACCGTGAATACAGGAGGTGCAGCGTCGTATGCTCCATTCCCCCGTTGTACCAATCGACCGGCATATATCGCTTCAGCTTTTCCGGATCGGCAAGCGCCGAACCGTTCTTCGGATCGATATAACGCAGGAAGTACCACGAGGAACCGGCCCAGTTCGGCATCGTGTCTGTCTCGCGTTTCGCGGGTCCGCCACAAGTCGGACAGGTCGTATTCACCCAACTCCCCATTTTTGCCAGCGGAGATTCGCCGGTATCGGTCGGACTGTATCCACCGTCGATCTCCGGCAGTTCGAGCGGGAGTTCCGACTCGGGAAGCGCGACGATGCCGCATTGCTCGCAGTGCACGACCGGAATCGGCTCGCCCCAATACCTCTGGCGGGAAAAGACCCAATCGCGAAGCTTGTACTTCACGACTTTTTTCCCGTTCCCGTCGGCTTCGAGTTTCGTTGATATCTTTTCCCGTGCCTGAGACGATGAAAGTCCGGAAAACTCATCGGAGTCCGTCAATGTCCCGTCGTCGACGAACGCTCCGTCTTTCCCGTCGAGACGCGCGAGCCAAAAATCAAGTTCCGCGCAGGTCATCTCCCGATTCCGTATCTCGTCCAAAGAGAGCCAGAGTATCGAATGCTTCGCAGCCTCTTCCTCGACGACCCTTTCACGGGTGTCGTCCTCCAACTCGAAGAGAAGCGCCGACGTATTGGCTATCCGATTCTCGTCCTTATGCGCCGCAAAATATTCGCTTTGGACCTTTCCCCCGAGCGTTTCGATATACTTCAAATTGGAATACCCGGTCTCCTCAAGCACCTCACGCATCGCCGCCCCCACGACATCCTCGCCGTTTTCCACGCCTCCGACGATGAACGTGGTCCAGGGATGATTTTTCCATTCCAGACAGAGAAATTTCCCGTCCTTCGGGTTCCTTACGAGCGCATGGATGGTATCTCGCTCGACGGTCTTCTTCCCTTCCCGGGGAGGATTCTTTTTGTCGGTCAGATGAGGCATCACGACCGTCCTGACCGGAAGGTCGTACTTTTTCGCGAACGCGTAATCACGCTCGTCATGTGCCGGGACTGCCATCACCGCTCCGGTCCCATAATCGCCGAGCACGTAATCCGCGACAAATACCGGGACCGCCTCGCCGTTTATCGGGTTGACCGCCATCAGTCCTTCCAACCGCACGCCCGTTTTTTCCCTCCCTTCGGCCGTCCGGTCCATCTCGGTCTTCTTCTTGGTCTCTTTCAGATAAGCGGCAACTTCTTCCCAGTTCCTGATTCCTGATTCTTGATTCTCAGATTCCGTTCCTTCTTCATTCTTAATTCCTGATTCCTGATTCTTTACTAAAGGATGCTCCGGTGCGACCACTACGTAGCTGCAACCGAAAAGCGTATCGACCCGCGTCGTAAACACCTCGATGCTCCCTTGCCTGATTCCTGATTCCTGATTCTTTATTCCAAACTCAATTATCGTTCCCTCGCTCCGACCGATCCAGTTGCGTTGCTGTATCTTTATCTTTTCGAGATAGTCCACCGTATCGAGGTCGTCGTGCAGCCGATCGGCATACCTCGTAATAGCGAGCATCCACTGCTCCTTCTCGCGTTTCTCGGTCTCATTCCCACATCGTTCGCACTTTCCGTCGATCACTTCCTCGTTCGCCAAGCCGATCTTGCACGACGGGCACCAGTTGATCATCATCTTCGCCTTGTACGCGAGTCCCTTCTTCAACATCTGCAGGAAGATCCACTGCGTCCATTTGAAGTACGCCGGATCCGTGGTATTGATCTCGCGCGACCAATCGAACGAGAATCCGATACCTTTGAGTTGTCGGCGGAAATTGTCGGTATTCTGACGCGTAACTTCCCGGGGATGGATACCGGTCTTGATGGCGTAATTCTCGGTCGGGAGCCCGAACGCGTCCCACCCGATCGGATACAGCACGTCGAACCCCTCCATTCGCCGTTTCCGCGCGACGATATCCATGGCGGTATTGCTCCGGATATGTCCGATATGCAGGCCCTGGCCGGACGGGTATGGGAACTCGATCAGGCAATAGTACTTCGGTTTTTCGGAATCGTCATGCACCAAAAACGCCCCTTGTTCCTCCCATTTCGCTTGCCATTTTCCCTCGATCGTTTTGGGGTCGTATCTCCCTTGCATATACGGAAAATCACGGTTCACCCACCCACTCTACCCTATCTACCGCCGTTTTTCAAGGAAAACGGGTGGAGACGCCCCGACGGGGCGTCTCCACGAAATCACGAAAAATCGAACGCTGGTCACTGCTGACCAGGGGCGATGAAGCCACCCTTGCTTCGGTGCTTTCGAGCGACATGCAGGCGGGCGAATTCTTTCTCCAGGGACGCGGCGACACGGGCGTATTCCTCATCATCAAGCAGGCTGCGGTCAGCCTTCAGTTCCTCGGCCTTCCTCCGCCCCTCCTCGGCCCGTTCGATGTCGATCTCTTCGGCGCGCTCCGCCGTATCGGCCAACACGGACAACACGTTTCCGTGCAGTTCCACGAATCCTCCCGACGTCGCGAGACTCTCCGGCTCAGTATGTGCGTCTCTCCGGAAAAAGATCTCGCCGGAACGGAGCGAGCCTATGTACGGGATATGATCGGGCAAGACGGTGATTTCCCCGCCTTCCGCCGGAAGCGTCACCGAATAGACGTCTTCCTCGAGGACGAGTCGCTCCGGGGTAACTATCTTTAACTTTAGTAACATACAACTTACAACTTACAACTTACAACCGTCATTTCACAAGTGTTTTCTTTAACCCACCAAGCTGATTTGAAATCCCATCTATCCGTTTCATCGCCTCATCATACCGATCTTCTTGAACCATCCCGTTTAATTTCAACGCATCCATTGCCGCCATTGTCTCATATAGGGAACGGAGCGAAATATTCAGAAAACGATTCAGTTCCTTATCAGTCGTTTTTCCGCTTCCTTCCGCGATATTAAGCGCTACCGACAAGGCGGCACGGATCATCTGGCTACCTATTTCGAAACGGAATTCTTTCGGTAGATCCTTAACAATTTTCAGAACAAGGGAAAAGAGCTCCTGCGAATCATTGTATACTTTCCATTTCCTGAACCGAAATTTCTCCATATCATTTACTGCTTCGAATCACCCCCCGTTCCCAATTCCCCGTTGTCGGTTGTTAGTTGTCGGTCCCCTCCCCGTTCCCCATTGTTAGTGGTCAGTTGTTAGTTGTCAGTCTCTTCAAGGACTTCCTCGATGCTTCCCTTCATATAGAACGCCGATTCGGGAATCTCGTCGAGTTCGCCGGCAAGGATTCTCCCGAATCCTTCCACCGTCTTCTCCCGGGTGACGTATTTGCCCGGCTTGCCGGTGAACTGCTCCGCGACGAACATCGGCTGCGAAAGGAATTTCTGGATCTTCCGGGCACGAAGGACGGTCAGCTTGTCCTCGTCGGAAAGCTCTTCCATTCCGAGAATGGCGATGATGTCCTGCAGGTCCTTGTACCGCTGAAGTATCCGCTGTACGCCATGGGCAACCTCGTAGTGCTTCTCGCCGACGATGGCCGGATCGAGTATGGTCGAGGTCGAATCGAGCGGATCGACGGCCGGATAGATGCCGAGTTCGGAAATGGCGCGCGAAAGCACGACGGTCGAGTCAAGGTGGGAGAACGTCGTCGCCGGCGCCGGGTCCGTAAGATCGTCCGCCGGCACGTACACCGCCTGTACGGAAGTGATCGATCCGGATTTGGTCGATGTGATACGCTCCTGGAGCAGGCCCATCTCTTCGGCCAACGTCGGCTGGTATCCCACCGCCGACGGGATACGGCCGAGAAGTGCGGAGATTTCCGATCCCGCCTGCGTGAACCGGAAAATGTTATCGACGAAAAGTAACACATCGTTCTTGCCACCCTCATCGCGGAAAGCCTCGGCCATCGTCAGCGCGGACAAGGCGACACGGGCACGCGCTCCCGGCGGTTCGTTCATCTGGCCGAACACGAGCGCGGTCTTGTCCAGAACGCCCGAGTCCTTCATCTCATGGTAGAGGTCATTCCCTTCGCGGGTCCGCTCACCGACACCGGCGAACACGGAGAAGCCGCCATGCTCCTGCGCGATGTTTCGGATGAGTTCCTGGATGACGACGGTCTTGCCGACACCCGCCCCGCCGAAGAGGCCGACCTTTCCGCCTTTCATGAACGGACAGATAAGGTCGATGGCCTTGATGCCGGTCTCGAATACCTCCGCTTCGGTCGATTGTTCATCGAACGACGGCGACTCACGATGAATCGGTAGCCGCTGCTCGGATTCGATCGGTCCCCGCCCGTCAATCGGCTCTCCCAAGAGGTTCGTCATACGACCGAGCACCGCGCGTCCTACCGGAACCGTTATCGCTGCACCGGTTCCATGCGCCTCCATGCCGCGGACCAGTCCGTCCGTCGGCCCCATCGCGATCGTTCGCACTCTTCCATCGCCCAGGTGCTGATGCACCTCCACGACAAGCCCTCCTCCCTCGACAGGGATTTCCACCGCCTCACGGATGCCCGGCATAGACGCCTCCCCCTCCCGGACCGAGAAGTCGAGGTCCACCACCGGCCCGATCACCTGCAATATCTTTCCTTTGGACATATCTTTGAATACAGAATCATGAATTAGGAATTTGAGAATAAGGAATTACGAATGATGAATCAGGGATAGAGTAATATGAATCGCGTCTCAAACAGCTATCATCTTGCTTGATTCTCTCTCTTCCTTTCAAATCGACTCATGTCCCCGGACCGTTCCGGAAACAAATAGTTGATTTGACAGATGAATCAGGAATAAGGAGTTTTGAATCATGCCTCAGACCATCTTGTCCCCGTTTTTTCTTTATTCTTAATTCCTGTATCTTTGTTCTTCATTCCCAATTCCTCATTCCTTATTCTTTATTCATAATTCTAATTTTCGAGTGCCGCCTTACCCGCCGAGAGCTCAGCGATCTCCTGAGTGATCTTCGACTGCCGCAGCTGATTGTACGCGAGCGTGAGCCCCTCGGCCATCTCCTTGGCCGCGTCCGTCGCGCTGCGCATCGCCATCATGCGCGCCGCTTCCTGCGACGCGTTCGACTCGAGGATCGCGTGATAGATTTCCGCCTCCAAGAGTCTCGGGACCATCGTCTCGAGCACCGCGTCCGGTCCCGGTTCGATCACATATTTTCCCTCCTCGGGTGCCCGACCCTCATTCTCGAGTACCGCATCCGAATCTTCCGTAGCTATCGGGAGAATAGTTCTCACGACCGGCTCCTGCCGCATCATGGAAAAGAAGTTCGTGTAGGCGAGCTCGATACGATCCGTCCGACCCGAACGGTATTCCTCAAGCAACATGCGCGCGATAGGCCTGACGGCTTCCGACGTCGGAAGCGACAGGATGCCGGGAAACGAAGCGAGCACGTCCTTTCCCATGCGCTTCACCTGTGCGTCGCTCTTCTTGCCGATCGTCACGAACGTCACCTCCCCGGCTACCCCGGAAACGTGCGCCCGCAGCATGCGGAAAAGCTGTGCGTAAAAGGTCCCGGCAAGGCCACGGTTCCCACTGACCAAAAGTATGATGCGACGGTCCGCTTCCCGAACCTCGAGCAACGGATGATTGTTGCCCGGAAACGCGAGTCGCACCTGCCGAAGCACCGAAAGTGCCTCTTCGGCATATGGGCGCAACGCCGTCGCGGACGCCACCGCGCGTCGAACCTTGGCAGCGGACACCATTTCCATGGCCCGGGTGATTTTCCCCGTGCTCTTCACACCCTTTATTCTCCGTCTGATGTCGGCCACGTTAGGCATATGCTTGCGCTACTTACAACTCACGACTTATAACTGACAACCGCCCCCACCCACCCTGTCCCAATCCCTATCCCCGTTGTAAGTTGTTGGTTGTAAGTTGTTCGTTTTCCTTCGTCAGTTTCTTTTCATGAATTCCTCAATCCTCCCCTTCAACATCGTTTCCGTCTGTTCGTCGAGCGCCTTCTTCTCGCGGATAGCCGAAAGCACATCCTCACCTTCCGTTCCGAGATAGGCAAGGAATTCCCTCTCCCAATCACGGATCTTCTCGGCCGGAACGGCGTCGAGATGCCCGCGGGAAAGCGCGTAGAGTACGGCTACCTGGTTCTCGACCGGATACGGCGAGTATTGTCCCTGCTTCAGGACTTCGACCGAGCGCCTTCCTCGTTCGATTTGCGCGCGCGTCTTCTCGTCGAGGTCGGAACCGAACTGCGCGAACGCCTCGAGCTCGCGGAATTGGGCAAGGTCGAGACGGAGCGTGCCCGCAACCTGTTTCATCGCCTTGATCTGCGCGGCCGAGCCGACACGCGATACCGAGAGTCCGACGTTGAGTGCCGGACGGATGCCCTTGTGGAAAAGATCCGACTCGAGATAAATCTGTCCGTCCGTGATGGAAATGACGTTCGTCGGGATATACGCCGAGACATCGCCCGCCTGCGTCTCGATAATCGGCAATGCGGTCAGCGATCCGCCGCCGTTCTCGGCATTCAATTTCGCGCTGCGTTCGAGGAGTCGGGAATGGAGGTAGAACACGTCGCCGGGATAGGCCTCACGTCCCGGCGGACGGCGAAGGATAAGCGCGATCTGCCGATACGCCCACGCATGCTTCGAAAGATCATCATAGATGACGAGCACGTCCTTTCCCTGATCCATGAAATATTCGCCGATGGCACACCCGGCATACGGCGCAAGAAACGAGAGTGCTGCGGGGTCGGACGCGCCGGCCGACACGATGACGGTAAAGTCCATCGCTCCGCGCTTCGTAAGATCGCCCAGGATGCGCGCGACTTTGGATTCCTTCTGGCCGACCGCGACATAGATGCAGATCACGTCCTGACCTTTCTGATTCACGATCGTGTCGATCGCGACAGCGGTCTTGCCAGTCTGCCGGTCGCCGATGATGAGTTCGCGCTGACCGCGACCGACCGGAATAAGCGCGTCGATCGCCTTGATGCCGGTCTGGAGCGGCCGATGCACGGACTTGCGGGTGATGACCCCGGGAGCGACCTTCTCAATCGGCATATCCTTCTTGTCGCCCGCAATCTCGCCACGCCCGTCGAGCGGCCGTCCCAGCGGATCTACCACGCGACCGACGATTCCCTCGGACACCGGGACGGAGAGGAGCTTCCCAGTCCCCTTCGCACTCTCGCCTTCGCGTACATCGTCCCCGCCGGAAAGCATCATGACGCCGACCTCGGATTCTTCCAGGTTGAGCGCCACGCCGACCGCGCCGGACTCGAAAGCGACGATCTCGGACGCCGCGACACCGCCGAGTCCGGAAAGCCGCGCGATACCGTCACCGGCCTCCAATATGCGGCCGACCGACTCCTTCTCCGCCGAGAAATCGAATCCGGCGATCTGTCTCTTCAGTTCTTCGATGAGCATGTTGGCCATAACGTTTCAGGAATGACGAATAAAGAATAAAACAGAGAGAATCATAAATGAAGCAAAAAGAACCAGACGATAAGAATAGGAAATCATGCCCGGATGCCTCGTTTGGCTTCGGCATCATTCCTTATTCTACATTCTTTTTTCTTCCTTTTCATTCCGACTCATGCCGCCCGAGCCGTCTCGGAAGGCAAATCGTAGGAGTGAGGGTTGGTTCTACGTTTCTAATTTTAACTTTTAGGATGAAGGGAATAATCGCTTTTTAGAGCCGCTTTCAAGTATTGACTTTTTTGATTTTTTGGATTATAATGTGTGGTTAAATGTTCCTTCCCAATCAGCAAAACACATAACATCATGAAAAGAGCTTATCTCATATCTTTTGTTGTCCGCTCCGTTGACAACGCCGACCGAATCATGTCCGCCTATGTTTATAGCGGCATCGACGTTCAAACAGTCCCAGGACTCAACACCGTTAAACAAACGATAGCTAAGTCCGGGCTTGTAATGTCGAATGCTTACCCCGCCGTCCACATCATCGCCTGCCAGCTCCTAAACGATTCTCCCGAATCATGCGAGGAGCAGCTATCTCAGCTGATTGAAGTCCGAGAACTCGTAAAATACGAGACCGGACTTCCGTGTCAATTTAGAGATCCAGTCATTGACTTGGAAAAGCAAGTCATGTACTGACGACGCGACAAAATTCACAGCAAACCTATCTGGTTCAAAACCAGATAGGTTTTTTATTCCCCGTTTTTCAAATCTACTATCAGGGCTCGATATACTCGGATCCTGAATGGTGTATTCAAAAGGGATACGTATTGTCGAATAACTAGGATGGTTTAATGGCTCATTCTTTTTTTCCGTCATCGCGAGGATTCCGTCCTCGGAATCCGTGGCGATCCAGACATTCAGACGGTTCCGGGTTTCCTGGATTGCTGCGCTCATCCATCGCTCCATTTGAGCGACAGATTCGCTCGCAATGACATTGTACGTTTTTCGTTGTCGGTTGTCAGTTTCCTGTTGTGAGTTTTCCATTCCCTGTTGTTCGTTGCTCGCTATAAGTTGTAAGTTTCCTCATCCGTTGTCAGTTGTTTGTTGTTAGTTGTAGGTCGAATTTTTCAGTGTTCCCTTCATCTCCCGCAACCTCCGGCCGACGGACGCGTCGAGCACTTCGTCCTCCGAGGAGAGCCGAACGCCGCCGAGGAGCTCCGGAAAGACGACATACGAGACGACGACTTCGCGGTCCGGAAACGCCTCGTGAGCAGCTGCTTCGACTCCGCGGCGCATTGTGTCGTCCGCCAGGATGGCCGTCTCGGCGAGCACACGGACACGCCCCGCGGCATGATCAATCTGCTGTTCGGCTACGCGGACGATATCGTCGAGCTTCCGCATCGCGTGGCGTCGCCGCACAAACGACAGAAACGATGCCGCGACACGCTTCACATCACCATTCTCCGCGGAGAGGGCGACCAGGACCTTGGCATATTGTATCGGAGTGATTTTCATTGCCGGAAATGATTGTTCTATTGCCTCATTGCTCAATTGTCATCCCGGGCGAGTCTTCGAGTCGAGGGATCTGCGTATGCCTTCGGCAGATTCCTCCGCTCCGCTCCGTTTCACTCCTCCCGCATGCGCGGGACTTTGGGTCGGAATGACAAATTCTCTCACTCTTTCTCCAAAAACCTCGTCACCTTGCCCCGGTCGGCATCGCCGTCCAATCTCTCCCGGAGCACCTTCTCCGTCGTCGCGATCACGAGATCCGCGATTTCCCCCTTCGCTTCACGGAACATTTTTTCACGTTCTTCCTTCGCGCGTTCCCGTGCCTCTTCGATGATCCGCTCCGCCTTCCGCTCGAATTCCGCGACCAGCTCCTGACCACGCCTCTCCGAAGCCTCCCTTGTCTCGGTCACGATCTTCTTCGCCTCTTCACGGGCCGTTGCAAGTATCCGTTCTTCGCCTTTCGAAGCCTCCTGCAGCCGCCTTCCGGCCTCTTCCGCATTCTTCAACCCCTCTTCGATGCGCTCCGTCCGCTTCTCAAGAAAAACCAACATCGGTTTATAGGCAAACCGGTGCAGTATGAACAGCAGCACGAGAAAGTTTACCGCCTGTGCAAGGAGGAGTTTCCCGTCTATACCGATCTGCGTAAGGATTTCCATACGGTTTGTGACGTTGCTTACGACTCACGACTTCCGGCCGGCACGCCCTCCCCCGCGGGAGGGAACCGTGCCGGACACCGGTCGTTCTTCGTACGCCGAAGACTACTTGAAGAGGATCATGAGAGCCACGACAAGCGCATAGATCGCGATCGCCTCGGTAAACGCGATGCCGAGAATCATCGAGGTCTGAATCTTCGAATGCGCCTCGGGATTACGCCCGATCGACTCGAGCCCCTTGCTCACCAGGTACCCGATGCCGAGACCCGGACCGAGGGCTGCGGCCGCTATAGCGATCGCCGCGCTGAAGAATTTCGCGTTATCGGCATTTCCGATGACCTCCTGTACGCCTTCCATACTTTTTTCTTACTGATTGATTACGGGATACGGGCCGCCGGCTTCCCCTGGGAAACCGATGCCCCGCAGACCGGAATCTCAATGCGCCCCCTCCTCGTGCCCCGTAACCGCCATCTTGAGGAAGACGATCGTGAGGAGCGAGAATACCGCCGCCTGTACCACGCCCACGAACACCTCCAGAAGCAGGAACGGGAGCGGGACAAGATACGGGACAAGGGAGAGCATCACGGTCAGGAGCACCTCGCCCGCGAACACGTTGCCGAAGAGACGGAACGAGAACGAGAGAATCTTCGCGAATTCACCGATAAGTTCGAGAAGGCCCACGACCATTCCGATAACGTAGGGTTTCTTCCACGGCGCGACCAGGAACTTGGAAGCGTATCCGCGTATACCGAGAGCCAGGATTCCGAAAATCTGGACCGAGAAAACGGAGATAAGCGAGAGTGCGACGGTCATATTGAGATCAGCCGCGGGACCGCGCAGGAACGGTACCATGATGATGCGTCCCGCATGCTCCTCATTCAGACCGACCGTCCCCGCCCCAGGAAGAAGTCCCGACCAATTCGAGAACAGTACGAAAAGAAAAATCGTAGCGACCAGCGGGAAAAAGTCCCTCGCCTGCTTTCGGTCGTGCGTGATGCTTTCGATAAAGGAAAGAAGTCCCTCAAACACGGTTTCTATCACGTTCTGCATCCCTCGAGGGACCTGCTTCGGATTCCTCGTGGAAAATACCGTCGATAAGGCCAAAAGAACGGCAACAAAAACGGCTATCAGCAGCGAATTGGTCACGGAAAACCCCGCTATCGAGAACAGTTTTTCGGCGATGATCGATATTTCCATACGCTTCCCACTGCGAAATGAGGTGCTTCCACGACATTATCCCCATCAGAAGCCATTCTACGACGAAAAACCGGAACCGTCAAAGAGAGCGGAACCGGAATGTCGTATATACGCGATACTTCAAAGAAGCGATGCTCCGGCCGACTCGTCTTTAAAGTCAGAATCCGAAAACTCGCTGAATGAATCGGCGATCCGAAGCGTATCTTTGGCTGGGCCGTTTTCGTCGGATTTCTTCGCCGGATGGCCGAAGTTGATATGCTCCTCACCGCTCCCCTGGCCCGTTCCCGCATCAGCCCCCCTCCCATTCATTGCAGCGGAAGACTCGGGAACCGGAAGAGCATTGTCCGACGCGCCCGACCATGCCAAACCGGAAGAATGTGTGTCCGTATCCATACGATTGTCCCTGAGTTCGTCTTAGCGTCCGTTCCAGTATACCTCAGCCGCTCGAAAAGGGAAAATAAGAAATAACTACCCGCCGATACGGAGCAACACTGTCGCGTTCCGGGTCGTTGCCCGTGCGACTTCCTCGAAAGGCACGCCCTTCACGGTCGCGATCTTCTCGGCAACCAGCTTCACCAGAAGCGGCTCGTTCCGTTCTCCCTTGTGCGGTACGGGTGCAAGATATGGACAATCCGTCTCGACGACGATCCGATCGAGCGGGACCTCACGGATAAGCCGGTCATAGGAATCGGAATAGGTCACGATACCGTTTACACCGATCATCCATCCTCGCTCCAGGAATTTCTTCGCCGTCTTATGGCTTCCGATGAAGCTGTGGATGATTCCGCGTTTTTCCGGCATCGTCTCGTCGAACAGCGCGAGCAGGTCGTCGTACGCGTCCGTTCGAACGTGGTCGAGCTGGTTCGGCATTACGGCCGTTCGGGCGTGATCGAGTTTGCTCGATTTTACGCCCCAGCAGTGGATCATCATCGGTTTTCCGACCTCGTTTGCCAGACGCACGAACTCGCGGAGCACGCGCTTCTGCTCGTCCTTCATCGCCGAGACGTCGTCCCCTTCCTCGAAGTGATGGTAGTCGAGCCCGACCTCGCCGATCGCCACAACATGCGAATCGCGTGCGAGTTCGAGGTACGCGTCATATTCGAAATCCTCCCCGATCGTCTTTATCTCGGTCGCCGGCAGTTCCCAATCGTTCTCGTCGTCGCGATGCTCGAACGACCGCTTCCGGAGCTGTATCGGGTGGAGTCCGACCGCGGCATACACGCCCTTCCCCTCGTATTTCCGCGCATACTCCACCGCCCGCCGGCTTGTCGACAGCTGTGACCCCACGTTAACCACCGATATTCCGGCGTCGAGCGCGCGACGAAGTACCTCGTCCGCATCCGCGCGAAAGGCATTAAAATTCACATGCGCATGGGTATCGAAAAGGGAAGACATAGGGATACTTACAACTTACAACCGACGACGCGAAAGGATGAAAACTATGAAATATGGAATCGGGCATCTCTCATGCTACCACGGTTTTCCGGATCCAGCTGTCTTCCGTCTCGCGAGAGAAAGAAGCGGGATCATTCCGACAAAAGCCATGAGCAGGCCCGAAAAACCGAGGAACGGGAGTAACGGCATCGCCGCGGAGATAAGCTGACTGCCGACGAACATGTACCCGGCCGCGCCCAGGCGCAGCAGAAGACTCCCGAGTGACAGGACGCTCGACCGGACTTCCGCCGGAATGGCCGCATTGATGTCCACCATGATACGGGACTCGATATATCCCCGAAGGAAATGGACGAAAACGATAGACACGAGCGGA
Organism: Candidatus Moraniibacteriota bacterium; assembly: GCA_903854995.1. GTDB lineage: Bacteria > Patescibacteriota > Minisyncoccia > Moranbacterales > UBA1568 > JAAXTX01. The sequence goes on from CAINXS010000052.1 coordinate 14,097, forward strand.
GCCGCCGCGATCCAGGTCAGGCCGATGAACGGGACCGTTGCCGTAAAAGCAAGGAAGGCCGCTGTCAGGGAAAGTTTCGGCCGCTTTCGATATGCGATCGTCCCTACCGCGACGAACAGGGTCGCAACTCCGGGAACCACTCCCCACCAGACGACCGGTAGGGCAATCTGCCGGAACAGGTCGTTATACAGCCACTTGAGACTGAAAAGGAACGATCCAGAAAGAAACGAAACGACGAGCAGGTTCCGTACCATCGCTTCCGTCCTTACCGCAGCGAGACCGTCGATCGCCGTCCGAAGGACGTTCCCTCCACCGTTTCGACTTTTAGGACGATACGAGACGGAGAACGCGAAACAGGCGGCACCGATCATGGCAACCGCGGACAGAACGAATGGCAGCCGAAGATCGGCCACGGCGGCGAAGCCACCGACCGAAAGCGCGGCAAACGACACGACCTGCGAAACCGCCTTGATATTCGGGAAGTCACGGGAAAAATCATCCGAGACCTCATGGAGAAGCGCCGTATCGCTTCCCGAGATAAGACTCTCGCCGAGCGCGGTCACCATAAGGACGCAGAAAAAATATGCATACCCCGGAACGACCGGAAACGCGGAAAGCAGGAACGACACCGCGAGAAGGACGTACCCGAGGATGATCGACATCCGATGCGAAAACACGTCTCCGACGACTCCGGTCGGATATTCGAGCGCGATGGTCGCGACATAGTATGCTCCGAGCAACGACAGCACCTGCGACGTTTCAATTCCGCGGCTGTTGAGATAGAGGACGAAGGTCGGAATCCAGAACCGGGACGAATACAGGACCTTCACGAACATCATCTTTCGGGCATCGGTCATAGGAAATGTATCATGCGTACAGACGGGTCACCGGAGAAAAATCGAGAATCATGAATAAAGAATCAGACATTTGTCGTTCCGGACTCTCGACCGGCGAATGCGCGGTTGATCCGGAATCCATACTCCGGAATTCCTGGATCCCGGGTCAAGCCCGGGATGACGACATGACACGCTATTTCCGCTTCATCGCGACCGCATCAATCTCGATATCGCACCCCGGAGTTGCCGTAGCGGTGATACCGACCGTCGTCGCGGCCGGTCTCGATTCCATAAGATATTCGTTCCGTACAGCGGAAACTTTCTCGAAATCCCTTTCAAAGTGAACGAGGTACATGTTCACCTTTACCAGGTCGTTCAGATCCGCTCCGGCCTCTTCGAGAATCGCGATCATCTTATCGAATACGCACCTTGCCTGAGCTTCGATATCACCTATGCCGACAACTTTCCCCTCCGCATCCTTCGGTAACAGCCCTGGGATATAAATCGTTTCCGAGACGCCATCATCAAACCGAATCGCGGGAGTATACGCGCGACCGGACTTATACTGGTTTTTGGGAACGATGAACTCTTTTGTCATAAATTTACTCGTCAAATCCAAGTGAAAGCGAACATCACCACAATCGGGATATAAATCAGCGCAAATGCTGTACTCACAAACACAGCCGAGGCGGCCTTTTCTGGATACACCTTCAATAGGGAGGCAAACGAAACTGAGTTCGCAGCCAACGGAACGGCCGACATGATAATCATTACCTTGTAGATGAACTCGTCATAGAGATGGAGATATCTCATATCCATAAAAATTATTAAAGCCACGATAATCGGCCATGCTAGGAACTTCGCAATGAGAGAGATCGAGAGAAGTTTGAAATCAAATTTCATCCGACTCATACCGACAAGCCCCAATCCGACTATCATCATTCCAAGAATCGTATAGGCGGCCTTGAAATTTATCGCCATTTCTTCATAGGCAGAGCCAAGCCCAGAAAAAGCAAAATTAGCCATCACTCCGAATACGAAGGCGTATAGCGCCGGTAAACGCAGTAATTTTTTCACGCTTTCTCTTCCGGTATGATTCCCTTTCGCGACCAGATAAAACCCAAGGGAATTTTCGAAAAAAATGACTCCGAGCGTGGCGAACACAGCCGAACTTAAAGTGTTATTTCCTAGCACAGACAAAACCACAGGTAAACCGAAATATCCCGTGTTCCCGGCACCGGCCATAAAGCCAAGAATATTCGGAGTCGAGTCGTTCCACATCCGCTTCCCAATAAGATAAAATATCAGACCCAAAACACTACATATGACAAAAAATACCACGGGCAACGAAAGCGTGATTAGGGAAAGCTCCGCTTTGAAGGTGCCATGAAATACGACGACAGGTGCAATTATATACACTAAGACGGCGGCGACCGTTTCTTTTTTGACATTCAATTTCTTTCCCGCGAGATATCCAAGACCAATCAAAACGTAAAGTGGAACGATTTTGTAGAGTAACAGAAAAAAGGTCGCCATATCAATAAAAGCTACAACCACTATTTCACCCGCTGGAACAGGATCTCCGTTTTTCCGGTCTCAAGAGCGGTACGGATCTTCGCGGCGGTATCGGGTAAGAACGGAACGAGCGCGACGGAAAGAAGCGCGAGGCGGTCTAATAACACGCGCATGACGCCTGTAAATTTCTCCCGATCGTTCTTCGCGAGCTCCCACGGTTTCTCCTCCTCGATATAGCGGTTCGCATCACGAACCGTCTCCCAGATCTTTTCGAGTGCCTCGGTGAACCGGTATGAGTCGATCAGTTTCGCGACGTCATCGGGGTACGTGGGAATCTCCGCGATTTTTTTCATATCGTCATCGAGACCTTCCGAGAGCCGCATCACGCGCGACACGAGATTGCCGAGACCGTTCGCGAGATCGGCATTGTACTTCTCAGTCATCTTCGCCCACGAAAGATCCCCGTCCTTCGAATACGGAAGCGCCGTAAGCAGCAGGTACCGCGCACCGTCCTTGCCGAACCGTTCCACCAGTTCCGCGGGATACAGGACATTCCCGAGCGACTTCGACATTTTCTGTCCGTCGATGGTCAGATATTCATGCGTATAGATTTCCGTCGGCAGCGGCAGTTTCGCGGACAGGAGCATCGCCGGCCAGTAAATGGCATGGAAGCGTAAGATACCCTTCCCGATGATATGGACCCGCTTACCGTCGCCTGACCAATACTTCGCGTAGTCCGCACCGTCGTCCGCATAGTCGAGTGCGGTGATGTAGTTCGAGAGCGCGTCCACCCAGACATACATGATCTGCGAATCATCCCCCGGCACCGGCACGCCCCACCCCTTGGCCCGGGCGACGGAACGTGAGACCGAGAAATCCTCGAGTCCCATCTCGATGAAGGACAACACCTCGTTCTTCCTGAATTCGGGTATGACCGAGAGCTCGCCCGAGACAATCAGCTCCTTAAGTCGGGCACCATACGCCGAAAGACAGAAGAACCAGTTCTCCTCCTCGACAACTTCCGGCACGGTCAGGTGTTCCGGGCACTTCCCGTCGACCAGGTCCTTCTCGAGCTTGAATTCCTCGCAGCCGATACAATACAATCCGCGATATTTCTTCTTGTACAGATCATCGGGATTCATGGCGTTCCAGAGTTTCTTCGCGCCCGCGAAATGAATATCCTCCGTCGTGCGGATGAATCGGTCGAAGGAAAGATCGAGTGAGTTGCCGAGCGCTCGGAACGCTTCTGCATTCTCGTCGACATATTCGGCGACGGGCTTCCTCGCCTTCTCGGCACCCTGCACGTTCTTCAGGCTGTTCTCGTCGGTTCCGGTCAGAAAATACGTGTCTTCGCCGAGCACGTCGCGATGATACCGCGCGACCGCGTCGGAAAGTACCTTCTCGGACGCGTGTCCCACATGCGGAACACCGTTCACGTAGTCGATCGCGGTCGTGATGAAAAACGGTTTGGTTAGCATAAAGGATTTATTTATCGATCAATATCGAGTTCTTGAATATTCTCTTGTCATTCCGACCCGGAGTCCGGCGAATGCCGGAGAGTCTTCGAGACACGTCGTTCGCGAGCGACTGTGTCGAGTGGAGGAATCTGCCGAGTCACGATTCAGATCCCTCGACTACGATCGGGAAGACATGAATGCGCCGTGGTATCTACTCATTATACGCCACGATCACGAATTCCCCTTTCACCTTGGACGGATCGGATTCGAATCGCTCTTTCACTTCGGTTACCGTACCGCGTACCGTTTCCTCGAACATTTTCGTGAGCTCGCGTCCGAGAATGATTTTTTTTTCAGGCGCAAACGATGAAAGCAGTTCGAGATTCTTCACCACCCGGTGCGGCGATTCATAATAGACGACCGGCATATCCGACCCGGCGACAAAACGGAAAAAGGTCTCGCGTCCTTTCTTGTGCGGCGGAAATCCCTTGAAAACGAATTCGCGCATATCGATACCGGCGACCGATACGATGGCACCCAAGGCCGACGGGCCAGGCACCGGGACGACCGGAATCCCCGCTTCGATCGCGAGCGAGACAAGCTTGTTCCCGGGGTCGGAAAGTCCCGGCGTCCCGGCATCCGTCACGTATGCGAACGATTCCCCCGCCGAGAGACGTGAGACGAGTTCGGCGAGCTTACGATCATCGGTATGCTCGTGACACGAGATCGCCGGGACGGAAATGCCGTGCCGATCGAGGAGCCTGCGTGTCACGCGCGTGTCCTCGGCAAGCACCGCATCGCACTCCTTGAGCGTACGAAGCGCCCGGAGTGTGATATCTTCCATATTCCCGATCGGCGTCGCGACGACGTAGAGGGTTCCCATATGCGTTCAGTCAGTATCGATAAGGTCTTCCCGCTCCCCTCCCCAAGGAGAGCAGGCCGATCTCTCCGTCCCCGCTGTTATCTGTTATCTGTTCGATGCTATCTGTCCCCAATCTTCAGATCCAGCATTTTCTCGAGTTTCGCCTTCTTCTTGGCATCCTGCGGACCGACGATCGCGAGGTTCAGTCGGTCGTTCCGGAAGATGTCCTGCGCGACACGGAGTACGTCGTCCGCCGTAACCCGACTAATCATCCGGACCTTTTCCTTCGGTAGTACGATCTCGTTGCGCAGGACTTCCTGCGAGACGAGATATTCCGCCACGTCGTCGGACCCCTCGAGCCCCATCGCCATCTTGCCCTTCAGATACTCCTTGGCCTTGCGGAGTTCGTCCTCATCGACACCCTCGGTCGCGATTTTCCGATATTCGTCGAGGATGACCAAGATCGCCTTCTCGAGATTCTCATGTTCCACGCCGCACTGCGTCGCGAGAAATCCGGCGTCATGGAAGGCTTCCACTTCGGTGCGGACCATGTAGGCGAGCCCGCGCCGTTCGCGGACCTCCATGAAGAGCCGGCTCGACATGCCGCCGCCGAGGATGACTGAGAGGACCGCGAGTGCGTACCGGTCGGGATGATACATGTCGAAGGTCCGGACCCCGAGCAGGAAGTGCGTCTGGTCGGTCTTTTTCTTCCGGACCGAAAGTTCGGGCCCGGACTGCCCGTCGGACGCCCTTTTGAACTCCGGACGGATTCCCTGCGCGATGACACCGAACCGTTCTGCGACCGCCTTCCCGGCCGCCTTCGGATTGATATTTCCCGCGATACCGACCACGACGTTCCCCGACACATATCCCCGTCTCATGTACCGCACGAAGTCTGACCGCCGAAACGCGCGGATATTCTCCTTGGGCCCCGCGATATCCCATCCAAGCGGCGTATCGCCGTAGAGGAGCGCCTCCCAGTCGTCGCCCACCTTGCGCATCGGCATGTCTTCGTACATGTTGATCTCCTGGAGGATCGTCCCCCGCTCGCGGTCGATCTCCTCCTGGTCCAGCTTGGCATTCAGGAACATATCCGAAACTACGTCGAGTGCGGTGTCGAAATGATGCGCCTCCACCTTGGCGTAGTAGCCGGTATACTCCTTGCCGGTGAACGCGTTGTAGTCGGCGCCGATCGAGTCGAGTTCGCGCGTGATGTCGAGCGCGGTCGGTCGCTTTTCCGTGCCCTTGAACATCATATGCTCGAGGAAGTGTGCGATGCCGTTCTCCCTGCGCGACTCGAAGCGCGACCCGACACCGGTCATGACGAGCACCGTCACCGTCCCCGTCTCCGTCATCGGAGCGAGTATCACGCGCAGACCGTTCGGGAGGGTTGTTTTCTTGAATTTCATACCGTTACGGAAACCGAATTATACTTCACTGATGACATCAAATCCCTTCAGGCTACCCACTATCGAAAGACAGATGACCTTTTTCGCGACACCCTGCTCTTTCAGCTTTCGTGCCGTCTCATTGAAGGTCGCCCCGGACCCTACCGCATCGTCTATCAAAAGCACCGTTCCGAACGACCGCCGATCGGAAACGAATATACCGGCTCGTGCGTTTTGTATGCGATCTTCCAACGAGGACAACGTCTTCTGCGGCACGCGCACCGCTCCGACGATCTTTTCCAACCCGATTTCCGGGAGCGGACTCCGGACCGTTTTCTGCAACCCGTCCATGAGTTGCACTGTTCGTTTTACCGTAGGCGGAATATATCCGATCGCTTCGATATGATGTTTCGAGATTATCCGCTCCACATACGGCAAAACCCGCTCCGCAAGTTCCCGTATCATTCTCTTGTCCTGACTCTGCTTCGCGTACAAGAGCAACTGTCCCAGTTTCGTTTTCCCAAAAATCTCCCACGCGTAGAAATCGACGTAATATACGGCATCGACGACATCGTCATCACCGAACGTCTTCCGAAATTTTTTCGATCCGTCCAGCAGTCCGCCCTTCCGCATGTCAGCATATTTTTTCGACAGCGACACGTACTCTGCGGCTTTCTTCGTGACATCGAAGCGCCGATCCGCACACCAACGTTCGAATGCGAGCATACCCTCCAAACGCTCCCCCTGCGGCGTGACCAGGAGAAACTTTTCATCTATGATCGCCTTCGTTGCCGCATCGAGGACAGGAATATCGCGCGCGGATACGTCACGTACCGTATCAGCCGGAACATATACCACCCTCGGGGCCGACCCGATCTTCATGATAAGCCCTTCTTCGGCCAAAGCCAACAGATGCCGATGAATCATCGCCCGCTCGATATCCACTTCATCGAGCAGGTCCGAAACGGTCACCTGCTTCCTCTGTCGTATGTAGTCCAGTATCTTTTCCTTATTGGAAGCCATATTTCGTACATAAGTATACAATATATAGTATACTGTATACTTTATATCCGGTCAACCTCCCCCGAACGGGCCGTCTTAGAATCTCTCTCAAATCTCATGTCGAGAGAAAATTCCGAAATTTCGGAGTTTTCTCCGGCAAGCGAAGTCTTCGGCTTATGCACCGCGGTGAGATTTGAGAGAGATTCTTACTGTTCCTTCAGTAGTCCGCTTCCTTCGGACAAAGTGCCTTGTGTATCTCTTCTTTCTTGAATATCGCGATCTGCGTCGGCTGCGCTTCTTTCGTTATCATTTATACGGACCGCACGTTCCCCAGGGTGATATTCTTGAATTTCATATCGTTACGGGAGAACAAGAAATGAGGAACTACGAATCAGGGATTTATTCTTCATCCATATGCTGGATGGCCTTCTCAGTTGCGTAGGTATGCATTCTTGATATCTCGTTAATCCCCATAGCACTTTTTAATTCAGAAAAGAAAGATTCATAACCATTCCCATTTTCTTCTATGAGTTCATCCAAAGCACCATATACATCATCAATCATCTTTTTCCGCTTTTCTTCATCCTCTGGAGAATGAGAGTGCTTTTCATAGAAGTTCAATTTTTGAGCATCTGCCATGAAAGATATATGCTTCATTTCAATTTTTTCCACCTTCTTCAAATCCTCCTCAGAAAGCCACTTCCCGTAATTGATTCGAAACTGGATTAATTCATGTATATACCCGTTAAACTCTTTGCCCTTCTCACCTGTCGGATCTCCATTTATCAAAATCCAAAGCCTGATACGAATCAGTTGATCAACATATTTCTCATAGAACTCAGCCTTCTTTTCTAGAATCAGTTTTGAAAGTGGTGAATTGACACCTAGATCAAACAAATGCTGATTTTTTTGTTTATGAGAATCGATAAACAAGCCAACAATTAACGCTGCGATAATCGGAGAGAAAATACCGAAAATCTCCAACCTTTCTTTCCCGATAAGTAAAAGTCCGAGAAATATCCCGAGTAATATCGATATTATGCAACACAATAGCCACGATATCACCTTTGTTGTCATATCTTTCCGCTATTTCAAATTCTCCACCAAATACGCCCTCAACTCAGCAACCGGGATGCGGATCTGTTCCATGGTATCGCGGTCACGGACGGTGACAGTGTCCTTGAGCGAGGCGTCTCCGCCGAGTCCGATCGTGTCGAAGTCGACCGTCACGCAGTACGGCGTGCCGATCTCGTCTTGCCGGCGATAGCGCTTGCCGACGTTTCCGTTGTCGTCGTATTCGGTAGCGAAGTCGCGTTTCAACATATCGAACACCTCGCGCGCCTTGGCAGTCAGTTCCGGCTTGTTGCGGAGAAGCGGGAAGACCGCGACCTTGACCGGCGCGAGTTTCTTGGGGAATTTCATTACGACGCGGACATCGCCTTCCTTCACCTCCTCTTCGGTATACGCATCGGTCAAGACGGCAAGGAAGGTACGGTCGACGCCGACGGACGTCTCGACGATCCACGGGACGTACTTCTCCCCCGTCTGCGGGTCGCGGTACGAAAGGTCGACGCCCGAGAACTTTGAATGCTGGGTGAGATCGTAGTCGCTCCGATTATGGACGCCTTCGAGCTCCTTGAAGCCGAACGGGAACTTGTACTCGATGTCCCACGCGGCCTTGGCGTAGAAGACGAGGTTCTCATGCTGATGCCAATGCAAATTCTCCGCCTTGATTCCGAGGTCGATATAGTATTGCCATCGCTTCGCCCGCCACTCTTCATAGAACTCGGCGGCCGTGTCGGGATGAACAAAAAATTGCATCTCCATCTGTTCGAACTCCCGCTTCCGGAAGATGAACTGTCGCGCGGTGATCTCGTTTCGGAACGCCTTGCCGATCTGCGCGATACCGAACGGCACCTTCATGCGTGTCGAATCAAGCACGTTCTTGAAATTGACGTAGATGCCCTGACAGGTCTCACCGCGAAGATAGGTCGGCTCCTTGTCCCAATCCCCTGTGAAGTTACCCAGGTTGGATTTCACCAGTAGATTGAAACTCTTCGCCTCGGTGAAATCGTGACTCCCGCATTTCGGACACACCACCTTGTCCCGGTTCTCCGAAAAGAGCGCATTGATCTCCTCTTCGCTCATCTTCTCGTCGGCAAAGACGCCGACCTCTTCGAGAAGATGATCCACGCGTACGCGCGAGTGACATTTTTTGCACTCCGCCAAAGGATCGCTGAACCCGCCTACATGACCGGACGCCTGCCAGACCTTCGGATGCATGAAGATCGCGCTGTCCAGGCCCACGATATTCTCGTTGTCACGCACCATCGCCTGCCACCAGGCCTCGCGGATATTTCGTGCGAGTTCGACTCCGTATGGTCCGAAGTCGTACACCGCCGCGAACCCGCCGTAAATCTCCGAGCTCGGAAACACGAATCCGCGCCGTTTCGAGAGCGATACCAGCTTGTCCATCAGGTTTTCCACTTGAGCCATAAATGTGTCGTTATAGAACTTCCTGCTCCCTTTTCGGAGGGGAGCTGTCGCGTCTTCGCGACTGAGGGGTGGAAGCGGTACCTTGTAAAACGCTCCATTTCCTTTCAAATCTAGCCCGATAAGAGTCAAAAGTAAAGAGGATGTCAGTTCTGACATCCTCTTTAACATCCCGAGATTTCCATCATACTCACCAACCCTTCGCCCTGATTTCAATCCCCTCCTTTAGCGACAGCTGTTGATTTCCTCGACTGCTTTCTTCGCCGCCGCAGCAACGATTTCGGCATACTCTTCCGGCGATTCCGCCCCTGCCGAACCAGGCGGAAGCATAAGCGAACGGGACTGGTTGATCATCGACGTTGATCTTCCCAAGCGCGACACGACCGCTTTCACATCCCCGCCCTGTGCGCCCACGCCCGGTACGAGCAAAGGCATGTAATCGGTCGCTTTGAGAACCTGGCCGAGTTCCTCCGGAGCCGTCGCGCCGACGACCAGACCGCAGTTACCTCTCCCGTTCCACTGTCTCGCAGCGGTCTCTGCGACCACCTGATACAATGGAGCGGTTCCGCCAAGCATCGCAGGCCGCACGACTTCGAGTGACTGGAAATCTTTGGCACCACCATTCGACGTCCGGCACAGCACATACACGCCCTTGTCGGCATACTCGAGAAACGGTTCGACGGAATCCGAACCCATGTATGGCGAAACGGTGGTAGCATCTGCTCCGAGTCGGTCGAAAACGTACTGCGCGTACTTCGCTGATGAGTTTCCGATATCCCCGCGCTTCGCGTCGATGATGACCAGCAGTCCGAGACTGCGCGCCTTGTGGACGAACTCGTTCACTTCAGGAAACATTCCCTCGGCCTCCGAAAAGGCAAGGTTGATCTTGACGACCGGGACATACGGAGCGACCGCACGAATGAACGTGTCACCGAAGTTCACGAAACGGGAGCTTCCGGTAAAGCATGCCGGGATTTTTTCCAGGTCGATATCGATCCCTGCACAGAGCAGAGAACACTTTTCTACCTGCTTTCTTTTCAATTGTTCGAAGTAGCCCATAATCACCATCCTTTTCATTTGCTTGTTAAATAATAAGGGCGGGAAATCCGCCCTCCCGGTACTACGAGACGGAATCTAGCAGGAAACGACCACTCGCGCAAGTAGCTCCTAAGCAAGGAATCTTGCAAATTTTCCCACTATTTCCGAACGGATAACCTCCGTTTTCGCGCCTCCTCGAAGACGAAGACGAGCGCGGTGAAACACCAGGCGACGATCCAGTCGATCCGTTCGATCGGCGCCATGCCGAGGACGTGCTGGAAGAATGGCACGTTCGTGAACAAAAAGAGCATGAGGAGCGAAGTGCCGAAACCGGCGAAGACCCACGGGTTCGAGAAGAACGGCATCCGGAAGAACGACCGCGTCTCGCTCCTCGACTGGAAGAGGTTCGCCATCTGCGTCAGGGCAAGCGTCACATAGGTCGCCGTCGTCGCATGACGATATGGCAGACCTTCCGGATCGAGCGCCATGCCGTATGACCATCCTTCACGCATCAAAACCAGAAGGAACGCCGTTACCCCGCCGACCGCCATGATCGCGCCGATCCACATAAGACGCGTGACGCCGCGGACATCCAGGATCTTGCGGCCGGTCGCGGGAGAGATATGGCTCTGCGAATCCGGCTCCTCGGGCTCGACACCGAGTGCGAAGGACGGGAAGACGTCCGTCGCCAGATCGATTGAAAGGATCTGTACCGCCGTAATCGGGGACGGGATATGCAACAGGAATCCAAGCAGCACGGAGAATAGTTCGCTCGCGTTCGAGGTGAACACGTAGTGCGTGAACTTGCGCAGGTTTTCAAAGATGCGACGGCCTTCACGAACGGCACGTACGATCGATGCGAAGTGATCGTCCAGCAGGATCATGTCCGCCGCGTCCTTGGAAACGTCGGTTCCCGTGATGCCCATCGCAACACCGATATCGGCCTTCTTGAGCGCCAACGCGTCGTTCACGCCGTCACCCGTCATCGCGACTACCTCCCCCGCCGCCTGAAGGACGGTCGCTAAACGGAGTTTCTGTTCCGGCGCGATCCGGGAAAACACGGCTCCACTTTTCGCCGCCGTCACGATCGCCTCGTCGGAAAGGGTGTCGAAAATCGTCCCGTTCACCGAAATCGGTGCCGTTCCTTCGGAGAAAAAACCGGCCTTCGACGCGATAGCCTTGGCCGTCGCCTCATAGTCCCCCGTCACCATGACTACCGAAACGCCGAGATTGCGACATTCGGCGATCGCCTCACGGATTCCTTCCCGCGGAGGATCGATCATAGCCACCATACCGGCCCACACGAGATTTCTCTCCGCTTCCTCCGGATACGCGTTTTCCGACACACCGTCGAGATCGCGGTAGCCGAGCCCAAGGACACGCAGCGCCTGGGAGGAAAGGTCGTCATATATGGCTCGCACACGTGTCTTGTCCTCCGCGGTAAACGGCCTCCTTTCGCCCCCGTCGATCCATTCGGTCGACAGCTCCAGAAGGACTTCGGGAGAACCCTTCACGTACGATCTCGTCTCCGCATTCGCGTAGACGACACTCATCCGTCGCCTCTCGGACTCGAACGGATTCTCGGCGATCTTCCGGAAACCGACCTCGAAGAAATCGGGCCGGGAGTTGTATTTCCTGGCCGCAACGATAAGCGCACCCTCGGTCGGATCGCCGGTCACGACATACCGTCCATCCGTCATCGAAAGGGACGCATCATTACAAAGCGTACAGATACGGAACAGCATCTCGGCGCCGGGAACGTCGGCAGGATTCACGAGTTTTCCGTTTCGCGAGAAATCACCTTTCGGCTCATATCCGACCCCGGAAACATCATATCGTTCGGTACCGAGCACGATGCCGGTCACCGACAGTTCGTTCTTGGTCACGGTGCCCGTCTTATCGGTACAGATGAACGACACGGAACCGAGCGTCTCCACCGCGGACAGTTTCTTGGCCAGGACGTTCTTTGTGAGCAACCGCTTCATACCGAGCGCGAACGCGACGGAGAGCGCCGCCGGCAATCCTTCCGGAACCACCGAGACGGAAAGCGCCAACCCGAGCAGCAGCGACTGGTACAGCGGGATGTGCTGATAGTGGCCGATCATGATGACAACGCCTCCGATGGATATCGAGAGAAGCGCCACGCCGCGGCCGAACCGTTCCATTTTTTTCTGCAGCGGCGTCGCCACCTGTTTTATCCCGTGCGTCAGTTCCGCCATTCGTCCAAGCTCCGTAGCGGCTCCGGTCGCGATAATGACGACACGTGCCTCGCCGGACACCACGGATTCGCCCATGAAGACAAGATTTTCGATGTCACTCCGCGCGACTATTCCCTTCATTGCACCGGAAGCCCGTTTTTCTGGGACGGACTCCCCCGTAAAAATGAAGCTGTTGACCTTGAAATTGTAGGCTTCGAGAACGTACGCGTCGGCAGGGACGCTCGATCCGGCATCAAGAAAGACGACGTCGCCGGGAACGAGTTCCGACACCGGGATATCGCGTTTTTCGCCATCGCGGATGACCGTGGCCGTATCGGCGACGAACGTGGCGAGTTTTTCGATGATCCGTTCCGCCTTGAATTCCTGGAAAAAACCGATCGCCGCGTTCGAAAGGATGATAATAGCGATGATATTCGAATCGCGCGTCTCACCGAGCGCGAGTGCCGCGATGCCGGCAACCGCAAGGATCCAGACGAATACGTCGTTGAACTGCTTCACGAACAGTTTCAACGCGACGAAACGGCGTTTCGACTCAATCACGTTCATGCCATGCGTCTTCAGACGCGAAGCGGCCTCCACACCGGAAAGTCCGTTCATTGAAGTCCGTAACCGTGTCAGCGTCTCGACCGCGGACAACTGATAGAAGTTTTTTTCAATATCCATAGGGATTGAAGTCAGGGAATCGAAAAATCGAATCAAGATTTGACCTATTATCGATCCTAAAAAGACCGGTCGGCCTTCGCACGCAAAGCCTCCATAAGCTTCCCGTAAAAACGAAGGTTGTGCATCGATGCGAGTCGGCTCCCGAGCGGATCCTCTACACGGAAAAGATGACGGAGATACGCCCTGGTATGATTCGTGCACAGCGGACAATCGCATGCGGAATCAACGGGAGTGAAATCCTCCGCGAACCGTTCGTTATTGATATTGATCGTCTCGTAAAAATCCCCTCGTAGAGACGGGGCATGCCCCGTCTCTATCATTTCGACTCGTGACTGACTCTTCCACAAGAAGAGTCTCCCATGCCTCCCTTCTCTCGTCGGAATCACACAGTCAAACATGTCCCATCCGAGCGCATGGCAACGGACGATGTCTTCCGGTGTCCCGATACCGAGAGCGAACCGGACGCTCTCTTCGGGAATGACGGACGCGGTGTGCCGCACGATTTCCTGGAGGAATACCCCGTCCGAATCCACGTGGCGTCCACCGAACCCGTACCCGTCGAAATCAAATTCCCGCAGCCCTTCGGCACAGCGGGTCCGAAGCTCCGGGTACATCCCGCCCTGCACGACACCGAACAGGAGCGGGCGGCGATCTTCCGAAATCCCGCGGTCGACGATCTGCCGGTCGTATTCCTCGCGACACCGTTTCGCCCATCGGATCGTCCGCTCGACCGCATCCGATATCTCACTCTCTGACGCATCGTTCGGTCGCGGGTCATCGAGAACGACCATCATGTCGACACCGAGGTCGAATTGGATCGCGATCGCCCGTTCGGGCGTAAGCATTCGTTTCGATCCGTCGAGTACCGACTTGAATTCGGCACCCTCTTCCGTTATCTTTCCCATTTTCGCATCGCGGTGTATAAGCGAGTACACCTGATATCCGCCGGAATCCGAAAGGATGGGTCCGCCCCAATCCATGAACCGATGCACACCGCCCGCCTTCCGGATCAGCTCCTCGCCCGGCTGTAACATGAGATGATACGTGTTCACGACCAATGCTCCGATACCGGCATCACGGATCTCGGCAACCGTCGTCCCCCGTACCGCGGCACGCGTCGCGTCCGGCATGAAGAACGGGGTAGGGATACTCCCCGCCCCCGTCCGAAGCAAACCCCTCCGTCCGCCGACCGAACTGTCTTCCCGAAGAAATGCGTTCATGCGTTTATGGTACGACGGTATCCTTGCCGTCGGGCACGCCCGACCCCTCCGCCGAGTCTGTAAGCATCTTCTCGCCCGTATGCACGCTTACCGGGTTCTTCGTGAACGTATCAACGCCTTCGAGCACGGAATCTTGCAGCAGGATCGGCTGTTTTCCGATCAGGTCCGGTCCCGGCACGGAAGAAACCTGGATGACAAGCTCGCGAGTCGATTTCCCACCGCCGAGCATGGTCCCGATATCCCACACAAGCTGTCCGGTCCGGTCGTTAAACGAGACCGCTTCCGCATCCGGCGATTTCTTGCCGGCGTATTTCACTCCCGTCGGAATCGTCGCGGTCATCTTAACCCCATAGAGATCGTTCAGATAATTCGTCACGCTGAAACGGATCGCGTATCCCGTCTCCTGCCCGACTTTCGGGGGAATAGGGCCGTACCCGGGGAAAACCGCATCGGCATACGATATGGAGGCCTCGACTTTCGCGCCGGCACCGATCCGGACATCGAGCGCGTTGCTCGCGATCACCTTGTTCGCCTTGGATGCCAGCGGCACGTCCGGACTGTCGATCTTCGCGACCGTCCGAACTGTCAATCCCTTTCCGGAATCTATGTCTCGGCGAATCGGTACGGCGAACCTGATCTCCCCGCCCTGATGCGGTTCGAGTCGGGCGAGTCCGGGAATATCGGATGCCTTCCAGGTAATGATGCCCTTCTGCACGTCATACGACCCGGTCGTGCCCCCGAACGTCAGCTGGGTCATGTCGAGCAGGTTCGCGTTCACCTCCATGGTGACGATCACGTCCCGCAATCCTATATCGCCGGTATTCGTGTAATCAAGCTGGTACGAGAGCTTCTCTCCGGGACTTGCGGACAGGTCCGTCTTCCCTCCTACCCGCTGCGTTATGGTCAACGGCGAGGCGATGATACGGGTCAATCGTTCCTTCCGGTCATACGCAAGAAACGAACCATCCCCTTGCAAAGTGCCTATTTCCACGATGGCCGTCTTCGCCTGATTGTTCCCGCCGATAAGGATTCCCTTCACGCGGATCTGACCTCCGGAGCCCGACAAAAGGGCACCGATCTTCCAGACCGAACTTCCCTCGGACGGAACCGGTTCCGCCTGATTGAAGCGGAATCCTTCTGGATAGGTGACCCGGACCCGAAGATTCTGAAACGCGACATCGCCGTCATTGTGATAGGTAATGACGTATTCCGCCTCGTTCCCGGAAGCCGCTTCCTGCGGAACGACCATATCAAACGAAAGCGGAGACGATACGATCGTGACCCCGAAACGCGATTCGGTTTCGTATCGGCCGGAGATGCCTGCCGGCGTAAAGCGCGCCAAGGAACGGAAATACGTCAGCGAACCGCGCGACCCGTAGAATTTCCCCGAAAACCTCACCTCACCGGATGCCCGCCCCTTCACGTCGCCGACTGAAACAGTCGCCGTGTTTCCAGAAATCGTCATGCCCGGCAGGGCATCGGGCCGGAATTCCGTCGGATACGCCAACGAGACTTCCAGATTCTTGGCCCCGAGGATATTGTCGTTCACCCAATGAACGGTATAGTTCACCGATTCCGCGCTGGCGACGTCAGTCGGTCCGGTCATTTCGGTCTTGACGCGCTCGTTCGCGAACAGTGTAGAACGGAAAAAGGAGAGGCTTAAGATCCCCGCGATCACGATGATGCCGACGACGATGGCGGTCTCCGCTTTCCAATGACGTTTGATGAACATCCACGCCTTCGTGCGATAAGTGGTCCTGTCCGGTACCTGCGATACGCTCCATCCGCCCTGTCCGAAAGTGATTTTTCCCGTCTCGGGAACGTTTCCCGGGTCGAACGGAGTCCGAAAACTCTCCCCCTCGAAATCGCGACGATGTACGTCCTCATTGTGATCCTGTAAGCCCATATGCGTTGTTTCTTTCCTTTCATTGTATCAAATACGCGAAGACGCGGAAAGCGGACCCGTCGCACCGCACGGGTCCGAATACGAAAGAAATATCCGCACCGAACAACCGGGAACGGATCTACGACCGCAGCTCACCTCCGACATACCGCATCGCCTTCGACTCATCGGCCATCGACCCGTCCGCATCGGCCGCAGATTCCACATCGGGATCATAATATTCCGGCGTCAGTATCGGCGTACCGACTTCCGTAAACTCCACGTCTATCTTCCTCACCAATACCGGCCTATCGGGACCGATCATTTCCCGTTCCGGAGCCTTTCTGGAAGCTTGTTCCGCTATACCACCCTCCTTGCCAGTACTGCAGGAGATAAGCACTATCGGAGCATCGGACCGCAGCAACCTCCTTAATGCCGACTCGATTCCCTTCCCTTCCGTAAGGTCCGAAGTCGTTATTTTGCCCCGCCTAAGCTCCCAGTCCTCATAGACGCCATCGATTGGAGGCGGAGCGATCCGGTCACCGAACGTGATGCTCTCCGACGAGCCGTGCCCGCCAAGGACCATGAACGAGATCTTTTCCCCGTTCGATCCGTATCGCTTGTCGAATGATATCAGCCGCCTCGCAAGTTCCGTCTTCGATCCGACCTCGACGATCCGGATCGCGAACTTTTCCATTCTCAGTTTCGCCGCCATTTCCGCGATCGGCGTTTTCATCTGCGCAAATGCGCCGTTCAAATCCTCCTCGGGAAAAACGATCACCCCGTACGGGATATCCTGTCCGGACTGCTCCAATTGCCAGAGCAGCAGACTTGAATCATACCGCTGGAAATTCGCAATCCCGTATTCCGAAAACAGGCGGTTCGCCGCATCTTTTCCGATGTTCAGGGACGCCTCAAGCGCCTCCGCGCAACAGGTCCTATATCGGTTGTTTCCCCGCTCGTCTTTCCCTACGCACGTATCCGATTCTTTCCATTTTTCGACAATCGACGGGTCAAGTCCGATTTTGTCCGCGACTATCCGGGTCAGTATCCGCTGCTTCACACGAAGATAGCTGTCATTCGCGTCGCTTCCCCTCAGAAATTCCATACCCGACTCAAAATCGGCCGCCGAGGATATTTCACCACTTCCCTTCACGACAGCCTTGGCAACTTCATTGAACGCTTCAAAATCCTTCGACCGGTTCATGATTCCCAATGCAGTCCGCTGCGCACGCGAACTTCTTTCATGAAGGTCCGGAAGGATGGCAAGTTCCCGGGCATGTCTTCCGATCCAGGACTCGATATCCTGCCGGTTTCGAGCATTCTCCGTATCCAACGCCTCGCTCGCGACATACAGCAAATCCTCACAGACCCTCGTGCGCTCATCCTTGTCGCGATCGTCACGATCCAACCACGCGTCAAAATTATCGAGCGATTTCGCCAGTTCCCCGGAAAGAAACTCCTGAAGACACTCCTTGTTTCCCTGCCGATCTTCCCAAACCGAACCGTCAACCTGCTCCTTATATGACCAATACGCCTCCGCCATCACGCTCAATGCCGTCGAAAGAGTCTTGTCGTCGCGAAGCAGGGAACCGAAGTCGTCTTCCGCTTCCCTATACGGTCGAAAGAACCCATCGCATGCATCTTTCACCTTCTCGTTCGCTCCCTTGTCCCTTCCGGAAACGGAATAGTTCTCATCAAGAGCGTGCAGGAAATCTTCGGCCCTTTCTTCAAAGGTCGACGGCTCGTCGCTTTCGACCGTAGGAACATTTTTTTGGCGATGATCGGGAACCTCTTCCACTACCTGCTGAACATCATCACGTGAATAGTCTTCATGCATATTCTTCGGAGTCATTAAACACAGTATACAGGAAGTCGATCGGTCTCACCTTCCAAGCACGTATCCGAGGAACAGTTTCCGTATCCTGCCGACTTCGGCGAGATCGGCGGCGCCGACACGAAGTTTGAGCACGGAACGAAGCCGGTTTCCCAGAAATAGACGGATAAGTTTCACCGCATTCTCACCGACGGCGACCGATTCCCTTCCCGCATGCTCTTCCGAAACGATGCCGCCCGCCGCCGGACTGAAAAAACACCGACTTCCGCGACCGAGCGTGTTTCCGGAAACCGCGCATGTATCCGCCTCGATCCGGTATCCGAGCTCATCAAGAAACTTCACGAAAAACGCCTCGGTCAGAAGTGTCGTCGCAGCGCCGCCTCCGGCCACACCGTCGAGAAGCGTCAGATATTCGTGAAGGAGCGAAAATAACGCCGGATCCGGTTGTTCGAGCCCGACAATCGAATCGAATTCCGCTGCCGCAGCAAGGGCGAGCGACAACGTCGCATACTCTGATCGGATACGCTGAAACGATTCCTCGGCGATCGCGCCGGCGACCCGCCCGTTTCCTTTCCCGCGAACGATCGTCACATCCGAGAGGGTCAGGGTTTCGAGCGCCGCGGCGAGCTTCGCCTGCGATTTACGCACCCCGATCGCCTTGGCCTGCACTTTTCCCAGTTCCTTGGTATAGAACGTGTAAAGCCGATCGGTCTCACCGACCTCCCGTTTCCTTAGCGTGATGGCGGTCAGGCGGAGTTCCATTTCGGGAAGAATGAGGAATAATGAATCAGGAATAATGAATGAGAAAGGCCCGACCAGGTCAAAGCAGCCCGAGAAAATCGAGCGCAAGGTACCCCATTTCGACATCGGTCAGCCTTCCCGAACGGAGATGTTCCCGGAATTCCGGAAGTGACATGAGCACGACTTCGAGTTCTTCGCCGTTGTCTTCTGGCTTCGGGTCGGCAACCTTCACACAACCAGTCGCTACGAACGCATTTTTTTTGTAAGTCATGTATGCACCGGGAAACACCTTGGTGACATACTCGATCTTCCCGCGATACCCCGTCTCCTCCAGGAGTTCCCGCGCCATACCCTCTTCGCGACTCTCCCCGTCCGCAACTCCTCCTCCCGGCATTTCCAGCAGCACTTCCCCTGGACCCGGACGGAACTGTCGGACCAGAATCACCTCCTTCGATTCGGTCAGCGCAAGACAACACACCGGGTCGTTGTCGGTACTCAGGTAGAAATCCGTTTCGGTCCCATGCGGAAGCCGGTACGTCCGTCGCTCGATTCCGCGGCCGTATTTCCGGAACACCTCTTCCCGGGAAAGCTCCTCCCATGGCTGGATAACGTCTTGCATATATTCAATCGTTAGACTTTTCACAATTCATTTTTTCTCGCAGCCCGAGAAGGAATTGTCGTCCCGAGCGTAGTCGAGGGACCTGCGATCGTTTACCGCAGATTCCTCGACTCGACACGGTCGTTCGCGAATGACGCGCCTCGAAGACTTGCTCGGTATGACAAATGTGAATGGATTCACCTATCGGTTCTTCTTGAGCGAGAACGCGAACGGTTCACCTTCGATGTCTGTCGTGTCGCGATAGTCGGCGTCCGCGATATCGCCGCGGACAATCTCCGTCGCGAGCGTCTCGCGCGCGATCTCGTCGCCGAAGCCGGAGAGATTCTCCGCCGTATCGCCGTCGAACACCTTCTCCTTGCCGAGGATACCGAGCGTAATCCGATCGCTCACCTCGAACCCAGCCTTCTTCCGTCCTTCCTGAATAGCGCGAATGATTTCGCGCGCCTCGCCTTCGAGCTTGAGCGCTTCATCAATTTCCAAATCTAGACATACCATATCCGCTTCATCTCCCTTTATCCAGGCAATACATTTCCATCCTTGCTTCTCCGCTTCGATGTCGGTCAACAATCCGGTCCGCTCAACCGACTTTACGTTTAGTTCTTCACGTATAATTTCATCGTATACGTCCGACAACCCATCGGTTATGACTATCTTTCGCAACGGCTGGCGGACTTTCATTCCTGAATCCGCCCTCATCTGAAGTCCGAGACTTACGATGACGCGGACGGCATGCATCTCCTTACCCAGCTTCTCATCAACCAATTTCTCCTTCACCTCCGGCCAGTCGGCAAGATGCACCGACTCCGGGATATTCCTGGATTCCGGGTCAACCGCGCATTCGCCGGTCAAAAGTCCGGAATGACAATTCATAAGGTTCCGATAGATTTCCTCAGCGACAAACGGCGTGAACGGCGCCATAAGTTTCGAAAGCGTGACGAGCACTTCGTACAGCGTCGCGTATGCATCGTCCTTGTCGCTATCGTTCTCATTTTTCCAGAAGCGTTTCCGGTTCCGGCGGATATACCAGTTCGAGAGATCGTCAACGAACGGCATGAAGAGACGCGTCGCCTTCTGCAGGTCATATGCCTCCATGGCCGCGTCGATATCGCGGATCAACACCTGCAATTCCGAAAGGATCCATCGGTCAAGGATATCGATCGATTGTTCACGATTCTTCTTCGGATCCCATCCATCGATCGAGGCGTACGTCGTGAAGAACAAATACGAGTTCCACAACATTCGGAACAGGTTGCGCGTCGATTCCGACAGCTCGCGCTCCGAAAAGTTCAGGTTCTCCGCGGATACGATCGGCGAGGAAAGCAGATACAGTCGGAGTGCGTCCGATCCGTGCTTTTCCAAGACTTCCATCGGATCCGGATAGTTCTTCAGCTTCTTGGACATCTTCAGACCGTCCTCCGCGAGCACGATACCGTTCACGGTGACGTTCTTGTACGCGACACTGTCACGAAGTCCCGTCGCCATGACATGCAGGTAGTAGAACCAGGCGCGTGTCTGGTCGATGCCCTCGGCAATGAAGTCGGCCGGGAACCGCGAATCGAACGATTCCTTCCCCTCGAACGGATAGTGCGCCTGCGCGTACGGCATCGACCCCGAGTCGAACCACGTATCGAGCACATCCGGAATCCGTCGCATGACGCCACCGCACTTTTCGCACGGCACGGTTATCGGATCGACGACGTGCTTATGTAAATCGGCGACGACCTGTCCACTCGCCTGTTCCAGTTCGGCGACCGATCCGAACACGCGCATCTCGCCACACTCACATTTCCAGATCGGCATGACGGACGCCCAGTACCGCTGCCGACTAATGGACCAGTCGCGCGCACCCTCGAGCCACTTCCCGAATCGGCCGGCCCTCACGTGCTCCGGCGACCAATGGATATCCTTCGCGAGTCCGATCGCTCGTTCTTTCAGATCCGTCACCCGGATGAACCACGAACTCGTCGCGTAATTGAGGAGCGGTGTATCGCACCGCCAGCAGTGCGGGTAGCTGTGTTCGAACTTCTCCTTGGAAAACAGCAGGTTTTCTTTTGCGAGGTATCTGATTATTTGAATATCCGCATACTGCGGGTCATCTTTGTCCTTAACCTTGATACCTACCCACAGTGTATCAGTGCTCTCTTTCGTATCAGTAAAAAGCCGATAAAGATCTTCATTATGATAGACAATATCTTCATTCAACCGCCCGTCGATACCTACATGCTGTACAAAAGGAAGGTTATATTTCTTCCCGAGCGCCATATCGTCCTCGCCGAATGCCGGCGCGATATGCACCACTCCCGTCCCGTCCTCGGTCGTCACGAAATCCGCCGCATAAATCTTGTATGCAGTTCCGTCTTCATCAAACTTTTCTCTTTCCTTTGCTCCTTCGAAAATTTTCTTTGACCTGTCACTAAGCCGTTGTCTGACTGCAAACTGAGGAGCGATCGATTCATTGGATCCCTGTTGTTTTAAGGACCTCGGCGTTTTCTTATCGGTAATTATATCTTTCAGATAACCAAACAGCGGCTTGTAAGATTTCGTTACAAGTTTTTCTCCTAAAAACTCGTCAATAACTCTCGGTTCAGAAGGCGGAACTTCATTAGGCCCTATTGCTTTTGCAGACGGAAAGAGCGTGTCTTTATTGCGCTCATAAATTGATTTGGCGAGTATGAAATACTCAGGTTGTCCCTTTGCATTATCATAACTTACTTTCACATACTCGATATCCTTCCCCATGGCCAAAGCAACGTTCCCAGGAAGCGTCCACGGAGTCGTCGTCCACGCAAGCACATAGGTACCCGGCTCGTCGACGAGTTCGAATTTCGCGATGACCGAAAGGTCCTTCACATCCTTGTATCCCTCGCTCACTTCCTGCTGCGAAAGCGTCGTCTCGCATCGCGGGCAGATATGCATCGAGCGATAATCCTCGTAAACAAGCCCTTTGTCCCAAAGCTCCTTGAACACCCACCAGACCGACTCCATGTAGTCGCGGTCCATCGTCTTGTAAGCGTTCTCCATATCCGCCCAGCGGCCGAACCGGTGCATGACCTTCTTCCAATCCTCCGCATACTCGAGCACCTTGGACCGGCAGATGTCATTGAACTTCGCCACGCCGAGCTCCTCGATCTCCTTCTTGTGTCTGATGCCGAGCTCCTTTTCCGCGATGTTCTCGATCGGCAATCCGTGGCAGTCCCAGCCCCACTTCCGCTCGACCCGATACCCACGCATCGTGAAATAGCGCGGCACCGCATCCTTGATCGCGCTCGCCACGATATGCCCGTAATGTGGTGTCCCCGTCGCGAACGGAGGCCCGTCGAAAAACACGAAATTACCCTTTGGCGCGGCCTTTTCGACGGACTTCCTAAAGATATCGTTCGCGTCCCAATACGCGAGGATTTCTTCCTCCATTTTCGGGAAATCGGATTTGGGGTCGATTTTTTTTAATGGGGTCATATGGATATATGGATATATTGTTGAATGGTTGAATGGAGAAACCGCCGAATGGCTACATTGCTCAACGGTCAATTGTCAATCAGACCTTCAGACGATCATTCGTATATTTTATCAGACTGTTGATTTCCTTCGGGAAAGAACTGAGGGCCATAAATGTCCGATCATAATCCTTTTGCTCAATCAGCTTCCTTCTCTTCGATTTCTCCAACCAATCCAATGACTCATATGAGGAAGCCCTCGCTATCCGATAAAAGAAGACTTTGTCTTTCTTCCCATATCGACCGAATCCCTCCGCAATATTGGCGGATATCGAATCAATAGCCCTCACGAACTGCGATCCGACCGTTTTTCGAGGAAAATCATCCCACTTTACGACGATATCCCAAACTTCGTTCGAAAGTGAAAACGCGAGCCGATATGCGTTGATTTTGTTCAATGTCAGATATTCATCTCCCATAACTCTTCTCCCCTAACAATACAGCAATTCAACGGTATGACCATTAAATACAAAAATCCCTCCCTGAAAAACAGGGAAGGACGGAAAGACCGTGGTACCACCTTCGCTTCGCAAAACACGATCCCCAATACACAGAAACCAAACGAGGATGCGCTCTGCCTTCATTCATGGCTATAACGGGCCTACCCGTCGGATTCTACCGCGCCAAGCCGAAGCGCTTCGCGAAGGCTGGCCACCTTCTCACGCATGACTGACGTTTCTTTCCGAGGCGCGTCCCGACCGTTCGGGACTCCGGAGTGATATCCACAGCCTGCATCGCTATCGAAAGCATTACGGGCAGGGCTCCATCGGCGCCTGTTACCTATTGTAAGAGAATGTCGCTGTTTCGGGAATAAAACCCCCATCCCGTGCGGATATCATCCCGTAAACCGGGGATGAAGTCAAATCCCGAAAGCTCATCGATCGGCTGCCACCGACACTCGGAATGTTCATGATCGTCCAAAAGCGGTCCCGTCCCGTCATCAACATATTCATGCCAGATACAGACGAACTTGAGACCGGGGATCTTTTTCTGCGATAGGTTCGGCACGGCTATCTCATACGTCCCGAACGGAAACGCCCGGTCCACAGAAATACCGAACTCCTCGCGGATCTGCCGGATGACCGCCTCGTCGAAATTCTCACCGGCATTCACCTGACCGCCCCCACATTCCCACAGACCCGGATAAAGCGACCGTTTCGCGCCCCGTTTCGCGATGAGCACCGAAACCCGGCCTTCCGACTCGCGAAAACAGATGCCCGCGACATGCGCCTCGATCAATTCGCGGTGATCTTCCCTCATAACAAGTACGAAAAACGACGGTTCGAAAGAGAATAGGCGACCGGCATCAGAACATCGTGCTGAAAACCGATTCCGTCCAATGAGCGAGAGAGAAGATGTCCGCGACCGCAGCTATCAGAAACGCGGCAAGAATCGGAGTGACGAAATGGATCGCGAATACCGTCGCCTGTTCATCCTTCTTCAGTTCTCTGGCCATACGTTTTTGTTTTGTTCCGACTTATGGATATTACGAAACGAGACAAAGAAAAACGGCGAACCCCCTCCCGTCCGGCGCTGACTCCGGGATTCTACTACATTTTTTCCGGAGCGGAAACCCCCACCAGTCGCAAGGTCTCGGCAAGCACGATCCGGACCGCTGAAACAAGCGAAAGTCTCGCCCTGGTAAGTTCCGGGTTCGTCTCGTCCATCACCCGGCAATCGGCATAGAAGGAATGCAGTCGGTCCGAAAGCCGGATCGCGTACTGTGGCAAACGATGGACCGCTCCCGTTTCCGCGACTTCCGCACACAGTTCCGGAAAAGTCAGCAGCTCGCGAAACAGTATCCTCTCTTTCGGATGCGTCAGAAGCGAAAGATCCGCATCTTCAAAAGACATCCCGGCTTCTTCGGCCTTTCTCAGGATGCTCGAGAGTCTCGCGTGCGCATACTGGACATAGAACACCGGGTTCTTCTCGGAGCGCTCCTCCGCCAATCCGAGATCGAAGTTCATGTGCGTATCGAGCGACAGCATCAGGAAGAAGAACCGCGCCACGTCATGCCCGACCAGATCGACGAGCTCGTCGATCGTGACCACGTTGCCCGCGCGTTTCGACATGCGGACCTCCTGACCATCCTTCACGAGCCGCACCAACTGGACGATGAAGACATCGAACCGCCCGGAAAATCCGAGTGCCTGTAATGCCGCCTTGAGCCGCGCCACATATCCGTGATGATCGGCACCGAGCGTAAGGACGATCCTGTCCGCCCCGCGCTCGATCTTCGAAAGGAAATAGCCGCAATCCGTCGCGAAGTACGCACGGCTCCCATCAGATTTCACCAAGACGCGATCCTTGTCGTCACCGAAGTCCGTCGTGCGAAGCCAAAGCGCTCCATCCTGTTCGTATGTCATCCCCTTTTCCCGGAGCACGTCGATCGCTTTCTCTGCCAGTCCTTTCTCGACGACGTCTTTCCGTTCGGATACGTACGCATCGAACGCGATGCGCATCTTCTCGTCCACCGTCTTCTTGATATATTGCTTCAAAACGAAATCCGCGGCGGCGATTCCGACCTCGCGAACACGCCCGTCATCCGCGGACGGATCATCACCGACTGTCAATGCGGCGCGTATCTCATCGATGTATTCACCGCCGTATACCGACTGTTCATCCCGAAGGACGCTGTGCCCGAGTTTCAGTACCTGACCGCCGGCATCGTTCACGTAGTATTCGTTCGTCACGTCGTACCCCGCCTTGCGGAGGATCCGCGAGAGCGCGTCGCCATAAAATCCGCCACGCGCATTGCCGAGATGAAGCGGTCCCGTCGGATTCGCCGAAATGAATTCGTTGTTCACCGAAACACCCGCCCCTTTGTCGCTGTCCCCATAGTGACCACCCTTCGCAAGGATATCGGCGACGACGGACGCGAGTGCGACTTGGGGAAGCGTGATATTGATATACCCCGGTGCCGCGATCTCTATCTTGCCATCCGCCG
Organism: Candidatus Moraniibacteriota bacterium; assembly: GCA_903854995.1. GTDB lineage: Bacteria > Patescibacteriota > Minisyncoccia > Moranbacterales > UBA1568 > JAAXTX01. The sequence continues at coordinate 40,310 of CAINXS010000052.1, forward strand.
TGATTCCAAGACGTCCCACTATGAGTTCCGCCAATTCCATCGGCGGTTTTTTCGCACGCTTGGAAAGCGCGAGTGCCACATTCGTCGCATACTCGCCATTCCGCTCGTCCCGGGTCCAATCGACACGGATTTCCGGCACATCAAAAGGGGGAAGGATGCCTTCCCCTTGCAGTTCCGCGATCGCATCGTGGAGCTTCCGTTCCCATTGGGTCTTCATGCCCTCATAGTACGGGAAAACCGCTTCGTCGTGAAGACTTGCTTTTTTCATATATTAGTGCTATAATATCAACCAGTTGTTTAATAAAACTTATCGGGAGCCCCACTTGAAGTATAGTCTTCGCATTTGGGGGCAAAAGCTCCCGATAATCAGTCCTGCCATCAGGACCGCAAAAATGGCATGGCGCCGGATCGAGCTCACCGCTCAATCAGAACCGTCCGCCATCCAGAAAGCCGCGAAGGTGTCCGTCCTTTGCACAAAAATCATGTTGCGGAAAAAGGCGAAATACATAGCCCTTTTCAGCATTCCGTTCGTCGGAATCGTGACTTGCTCGATCGTACTGATCCGGGATTGCATTCTGGAAATACGGTCGGAAAAACACGGACATGGAGACGAGTTGTAACCCAACCCGTCTCTTTCCCATTTTCGCCTTGTCTTAAGCATTGGAACGCGGTAGAGTGAAACCATGAAAACACTCGCCGTAAACAGACGCGCCGGATTCGATTACGAGCTCATGGACCGCTATGAGGCCGGTTTGGAATTGACCGGAGCGGAGGTGAAATCGGTGAAAACGGGACATATAAGCCTCAAGGGAAGCTTCGTGACCGCCCACGGCGAGGAACTCTTCCTTACGAACTCCCTTATTCCACCGTACCCGCAGGCCCACAAGGAAACCAGACACGATGATACCAGGTCGCGGAAGCTCCTGCTTCGACGGTCGGAAATCCGCTCCCTGATTGGAAAATCACGCGTCGAGGGCTTGACGTTGGTGCCAATCAGGGTGTACACTAAGAACCGACTCGTGAAGCTTGAATTCGCCGTCGGAAAGGGAAAAAGGCACATCGATAAGCGCGAGACAATAAAGAAGCGCGAGGCACGGAAAGACATAGGTCGCGCGATGCGGTCGAAATGAAGTTCCCATGACCAAGCATCCGATTCCCCTTCGGAAATCCGCGGCTTGGCACTTGGAATTTCAGTTCTGGACGTTTTCAAAATCCATTTTCGATTTTGAGATTTGTTTGGATATTGGAGTTTGTGTTTTGGTCATTCCATCGCTTCGCGATGGCATGGGGTTGTCTAGTTTCGACAGCGTGCTCTTTCAGAACCGGCAAGCCGATGCGGGGAGTCATCGAAAAAAATCCCCACATATGATATCTGCCAACATCACACAGAAAGTGAAGGCAGCGTTCGCCTCGGCGTTCGCCCCGTCCTTCGCTTCCGTTCTCGCCTAACTTCGGTTTGCGGAACCATCGGACCCCCGACGCCTGATACGGGAATTCCGGTGCCATACCATCAGGCGGACCAACAAGGGTCTTTCTTCCCTTCACTCTGTTGGCCCGGCATGAAAGGAAGCCCTGGAAAGATTTTCGTCGATCTTTCCGCTTTTCAGGGAACCAAAGGTCGACTACGCTTGTAGAAGGTTCTGGAAGGATTCGTCTGGACATGGGTGCGATTCCCATCAACTCCACAGGAAGCTGCCGAAGCTTCGAAAGCTTCTGAAGCTGCAATAGCTTTCGGAGCCAAAGAAGACTATACGGCGTGATTTTTTTAATTTTTCATGACGCCATTGCGGTTCATGGAAATCCGAATGTAAGCTAAAGAAGCTTCAAAAGCTTCAGAAGCTCCCGAAGCTTGAACATATGAGACGACGAAGACACAACCGACCGAAGCCGAAACCGCAGGCAGTACAGCGGTTCCGCGCGAACGAGAAGATCCTCTCCCCCACCGTCTACCTCATCGGCAGCGACGGGAAGCCGCTCGGCGAGATGCCGACGGAACAGGCGCTCGAGATCGCGCGCTCGGAAGACCTCGATCTTATCGAGGTATCGCCGCAGGCGAACCCGCCGGTCTGCAAGATTCTCGAATACGGGAAGTTTCAGTACCAGCAGACCAAGAAGGAGCAACAGGCGAAAAGCAACCAGAAGAAAGTCGACATCAAGGGCATCCGTATCGGACTCCGTGTCGACACCCACGATCTTCTCTTCAAGAAAGACCAGGCCGAGAAGTTCCTCAAGAAGGGACAGAAGGTCCGGATCGAACTTCTCCTCCGTGGTCGTGAGAAGGCCATGCGAGACCGGGCCAGGGAGGCCATGAAGGAATTCCTCACGCTCCTCGCGATCCCGTACAAGGTCGAAGAAGAGATGAAGAACATACAGAACGGCATCAGCATCCTGATCGTTCCGGAATAAACGACTAAGACACCCGATTAAGCCCATCGATATGAAGCAGAAGACGAAGAAGTCGGTCAGCAAGAAGATCAAAGTCACCGGAAGCGGCAAGCTCATGCGCCGTTCGTCCGGACAGAACCACTACAATTCCCGCGATACGGGGGCGCAGACCCGCGCGAAACGGATCGACAAGGGATTCGTGGTCGCGAAGGAGGAGCAGAACGTGAAGAACGCCCTCCCCTACGCGTAGAACGGAAAACCAACCTTGACTTTCAAAGGGATTTTCCGTACCATTGTCGAATATTCATCCGTAAACCAGGAAACGTTATGACCCGTGTGAAGCGCGGCGTGGCCGCAAGCAAACGACGCAACAACCTTCTCGAGGCGGCAAAGGGATACCGCTGGGGCCGCAGCCGACAGTATGCCGCCGCCAAACAGGCCGTCATGAAAGCCGGTTCCTACGCCTATCGTGACCGACGGAACAAGAAGCGCACCTTCCGTTCCCTCTGGATCATCAGACTCGGCAACGCGCTTCGCGGATTCGATACGAGCTACAGCCGCTTCATCGGAGTCCTGAAGACCAAGCAAGTTGAGCTCGACCGCAAGGTTCTCTCCCAGCTCGCGGTCCGCGACAACGACGCCTTCAAGGCACTCGTCGAAAAGATCAAGGGTATCTAGTCGGATCTTCCACCGAAAAAACTCCCGAGTCATCGGGAGTTTTTTTATGAGACACGACTGCGGAACGTTTTCAGACGTTCGAAGTGTTTGCTGTTCCGGATTTTTTCGGCGGCGACGGGAATGACGCTCGTTTTTTCCTCCCGGCCAGTGCATGAGCGACGACCATCCCTATCACGATGCCAATCAGGTCGATGCCGACATCGGTCAGCTTCCCCTCGCGACCGGGAACGAACAACTGGTGTGTCTCATCGGAAAACGCGTAAAGTAGGGAAAGGGCGATGGCAAGCGATACGCGGAATCCGAACCGTTCCTTCGGATAGGCAAGCCGGAACGCATTGAACGTCAGCAACGACAAGACGAGATATTCGAAGACGTGCGCCCCCTTCCGCTCAAGCAGGAAACGGAGCGTCATCCCCGAACCCGAGTTCGCCCCAGGCATAGAGGAAAAAAAGAAAATGACCGCCATCCAGACGATGAGCGCGGAAAAGGCGCGTGAGCGCGAATTAAGCAGTATCATATTCATTTTGCGGAACGCTGCCGGAAGCGCTCCTGAACCTGCTTGAAGAGAATCGGGAGGACGTAAAACGGCAACCAAATCCACAGTGTCATGCGGAGAAACTCATCGAGGATGTCGTTGAATGTCTTCATACGTATACGTTAGAATCGACCGATTCTCCCCTTTCAGTCCATCAAGTCATCAGGGCTTCCGCTGCCGCCTGTTGCCGCGCATCGCGTCAGGTCGTAAACGACGTCCTTCTTCTCCACTATGATACGCCATCCGGCCTTCTCCGCGGCTTCCTTCAGGTTCTTGTTCGGATTGAATGCGATCGGATGTTCCACGATCCGGAAGATGCCGATGTCCGATTCCGTATCCCCGATTCCGTACGAATCGGCCAGGTCGATTCCGTTCTCCTCCGCATACCGACTCACGACCGCGCCTTTCGCCTTCGTCGGCTCAAAGGTCGCCCGCCCGGTATACAGTCCGTTCTCATCCTTCTCGTATACGCTTCCGAACACCTTGTCGAATCCCAGATACTCGTCATTGTACTCCTCGACGACCTCTATCGGGGAACCGGAAACCGCGATCATATGTCTCCCTTCTGCCCGGAACTTCCTGATGAGCGCTTCCGAGAACAGATAGGTTCGCTTCATGTGAAACGGGATGACGATTTTGCTCGCCTCGCGGACTTTCTCTTCCGAAACTCCGCGGATATGCTCGGCATACAGAGCGACGAGCGCACTGCGATAATCCTCGTACGTCCCCTCGTGTTCCAACCAGTTGGAATAGACCTCCGTCAGCCGTCTCCGTACCGACGTCGGGAATGTCCCCAGCCAGGAAAGTTCGTTGATCAGCTCGAAATGCAGGTTCTTGCGAAATATAGTCCCGTCGATGTCGAATACGGCCAGTTTTTTCTTGTCCATGTGACGTCCGTTACGTGGTTCCTCTCCCCTCCATTGTACTCATGAGCGAAAAAAGGGCAATTCCCGTCGCTACCGAGACGTTCAATGATCGTTTGACACCCCGCATCGGCAGACTGATGACGGCGTCGCATGACCGGAGTATGTCCGGATCGACACCCTCGGTCTCGTTTCCCACGAAAATGGCCGCACGTTCCGCCGGAACGAACGAACGGTAGTCGATACTCGATTCTCCCGTCTCGAGCGCGACGATGGATATCCCTTCACTCCGAAGCCGTCCGACCAGCTCATGAATGTCGGATACCCGTTCCCAGGGAACGGCGTGTTCCGCGCCGAGAGCCGTTTTCGCCAAGGACTTCTCCGCATCCGTCATCCACCGCTTCCCTTCTTCCGCGGGAACCTGCGTATATCCTGAAACGAAGATTCGCCCTACTCCCGCCCCGTCAGCCGTACGGAACATCGCGCCCACGTTATGAGCGCTCCTGATATCGTGAAGGATGAGGAAGAGTTCGTGAGACATAAAGTCAGATAACAGGCATCAGTTAACAGATAACTAATGACAGATAACGAATGTCAATACACAGAGATCGACGGATGAAGAAGATTTTGCAGTCTAACCCTGTCGAGCGCTGTACGGACCTTGCCCCACGTCCAATGTTCCATGTCCAATGCTCTATGCTCTATCTTAACCTGTTATCTGTTTCATGTTCTCCGTTCCCTGTTCACTATTTCCCTGTTCAATGATCAATGTTAACTGTTCTCTGTTAACTGCCTTGGAACAGCTCCTTCGCGGCATTCCAGACTGCCGGTTCCCCCTTCGTCACCTTGAGCCAATACCACCACTCCACGCCCCACAGGTACGACTCGGAAAATCCTACGCGTTTCGAATAATCGACATATTCGCGAAGCAGATCGGGATTCATGGTCTCGTACTGCTCCGCGACCGATGCGTCCGCGACCCAGCCCTTCGCCCACGGCTCCGCCTGCAGTTCCGCGACGATGAATCGGCTGCGACCCATGAACAACCGCAGCATCTCCGACTTGAAACGATAGTAATTCGGCCCGATAGGATACGTGACATACCCATACGCGGGATTGTTCACTTTTCTGTACATGGTCGTCCCGAGAATATCGCCACGGGAAGCGGCGGCCGTCCATGCGGAGAATTCACCGCTATCGGTGACGAGTATGGGACGGGATGGATCAAGCGACCGTACGTACGCGATTTCGGCATCGAAAAATTCGCGGGAAAAAGCCGGGCATTCACCGAAAAATTCGACGAACGGTTCATTTTCGACCTGCCAGACCGAAACCTCCGGACGCTCGCGATACCGCGATACCGCGGCTCCGATGAAGTCCGTCAGGCGCGCCTGTCGATACGCGTCGTTCCCTTCGTCCTTCACCCAATCCGGAATATGGCATTCGGGCCATCTCGGCTCACGCTGGCCGACGACCAAGATCACGTCCGCCCCCCGACTCGCCGCCTCGTCGAGCATCCAATCGGTATCGGAAAAGTCATACACCCCCTTCTCACGCTCCACAAGATCCCAATACACCGGGATGCGAAGTTTCCGGACGCCGAGATCGTCAAGGGTGACAAGGTACGCCTCCCGCCAATCGAGTCCGAGGTCACGGGCATACGATACCGAAAACGTGACCCCGAGCGCGACGTCCTCCCGTGGGACCGGGCCGGGAAGATTGAAGTACGTGAAAAAGCCGCCCGCGATCAGAAGCGTGATTCCTACCGCAAGTCCGATGATTTTGAGCACGAACAGTTTCCGTTTCATTCCGTTTCCCGGTTATTCACAAGATGGACTCGAGACCGGTTCCGACCGACGCGAGCCATATACCGAGCGCCAAGAGTACGATCGCGATCACCTTCCGCACCGTCTCCCGATGACTGATATGCTCACGGAACACGTGCGGGTATCGGATGGAAAGAATCGTCGCGAATATGAACACGAGCCCGTACTGGACCCCGTTCATTCCCTGCACGAACGTCGCGGAACCGAGCGACACCGCATACGACACCAGGATCGTCCCGATTCCCCCGAATACCTGCGTGAGCAGGAAATAACCGACCGTCATCAGGTTCCGTTTCTTTTTCGGCGTAGCAAACCGGTCATGGCTCGAAAGGATCGCTTCACGGAAAGACGGTACCGCGAACAAAGAAATTCCGGCCAGGAATATTCCGACTTTCGACCAGACGAAACCGGTCACGAAATTCGACGAGAGGTACGCCGCCTTCAGCAAGACCAACGCGAGGGCGGTAAGCGCGCCGGAAAGCAGTATGGAGCGAACGAAGCCCGGACCGCTGACCCCTTTTCCGCCGGTCGCGAGGATGATGGCGCCGCCGACCAAGAGTCCGAGGGCGAGCAGGCTTGAAAACGAAACGCTCCCGCCGGAAAGAAAAAGAGAAAATAAAAAAACGACAAAAAGAAATCCGACCGATGTCACCCCTATGAGCGGTACCGCGCGCGAGACCTCGCTGCGTTTGATCGCCATGTATGACGTAAGCAATCCGTATAGGAAGACGAATCCGGACGCGATTCCGAGTGCGATCGCGGCAGGAACGAAGAGCACGAATCCGAACGGGATAAGCGCTATGAATGGCAGATTCATCAAAGACATGAAAAACGCGTACAGGGCCGGGGCTCCGATACGTTTTTCAGAAAGCAAAAACTTGTCGAAAACCGACGCGATAGCGTTCAATCCGTATCCCGCCAATGCCACCGAAATCCAATTCATAGAACAGCTTCTTTTCCTCCAGTATACCGCGCCCGACCGATTAACGAAACCGCCCCGTACGGTACGGGGCGGATCGTGAAATCCGTCTCTCAAAGTTTCGCGATACGATCGTAGTAGACGCGGACACCGGAAATCCAACTCCGAACGCTCTCGGGACTGTGTCCCGCGCACGTGTTCCCACATTTCCACACGATCAATTTCTCCGGACTGCTTGCCTGTCGTTTGGCGACAAGTTCCGCGATTCGATCCCCGACGATCTGCGCAGCTTCTTCGGGAGACCCGAAGCAGGCATAGCCCATCGCCGTTCCGCGTGCGCCGGATCCCTTGTAGCCCCAATAATTGAAACAGTCTCCCGCACCGTTGCTCGGTACGTGTCTGCCCCAATCGGATTCTTTCTTCGCGATTCCGACGATAAGACCCGCGATCTCGCGGTCATACGTCGCTATCGTCGGCACCATCGTCTCGATGGGGTATCCACTCACGAGTCCGGTGATTTCCGACTCAAGCTCGCTTGTCGTCTCACTTCGGAAGAACCGTTCTTCCGAAACGACATCCTTGCACAAGTCGAGCTCGCTGGACATGGCCACATCGTCCGGTACACCCGCCCCGAACGATTCCCAGAGCTCCCGCTCCAGATAGAGGACACAGAGCCCCTTACCCGCCTCAGCATCACTCGCGTTCGAGATCAGGCTCGGAACCGTTTCCGAGGGACCCGATTCGCGAGGCGAGAGCGCATACACCGACATCGACGAGAAGAGGCATATTCCGGAAACGAAAAGCGCCTGCTTCAGGCGTCGTCCCGAAAATGTACCGACTCGTCCCGAACGTAAATCATCTTCTTCCCCTCCCGGAATACCGTCTCCGGTTATCCGTAACATAGGTTACCCTTACAAGGTTAACCCTCCATTTTTGCGATTTCCCCTCCGGAACGCATTTGAGATTGTAGCAAGATTTTGGTGAATGGTCAAAAAGATTTTAAACTAATTTGCTTATACAAGCTATTTTTTGAAAGCTTTACAACAAAAAACCGGGGCTCATGCCCCGGCCGTTCCCGAATCTTTTTCCTACTATCCGTTCGTCTCCTCCGGAACATTCAGTTTCTCGTAGTACATGTCGACGTCGGAAATCCATTTCTTTACGCTATATGGGTCGTGGCCCGCACAGGTGGAACCGCACTTCCAGACGATAAGATCCTCCGGCGTGCTCAGGTTCTTCTCATAAATAAGCGTATGAAGCCGTTTCGCGACGGTCTCCACCGCGTCCTTGCGACTATTGAAACAGGTGTGCCCGCCCGTACCCATCATCAGTCGGATGCCGCGATACCCCCAGTAGTTAAAACAATCCTGCCCCTCAAGCACTGGCGCACGCACTCCCCATGCCGACTCTTTCTTCGCGATCGCGACGAGATATATCGCCACGGTACGATCCTGCTCGACGATATACGGAACCATGTCCTCGATCGGATAGCCCTTCACCATCTCCCTGACACGGTTCTCAAAATCCTTCTCCGCGGGATCTTCTACCGACAATTCGGAAAGCAACTTTGCCATGTCCGCATCAGCCTCGGTATTCGCACCCAACACCCTCGCGTCGATCGGCTGCTCGACCTGGACATACTGCACCTGGTCATCGGCTTTCGCTCCGGATCCGAACGAATGCTCGAGGAACAAGGCGGACACCATGCCGAGCGCCATCGCGCCGACGAGCGGCACATATGCCGTCCGTCCCGAAGTTATGCCGAGACGGAAGCCGGAAATGCCCGCAGACAGGTCCTCTCCGAATGAGCGCATCTTTTCCTCGAAATCCTGTACGGAACCGAGATCGGGAATCGGAAGCGATATCGCGAACGGGCGGCGTCGCATCGGCGTGACGCCCGAAAATCCCGCCGGTCGAAGACCGTCGACCGTGCGAATCGGATTCAGATGAAGCGGCTTCTGACCGAGCGTATCCACCGCATATCGCGAATACAGGATCGAATCATCAGCAAAAGAAACGACCGAAACGCGACGGCCCCGAGATATGACTTCGGAACGGATTGGTCCGATGGCGCGTTTCGGAACTGAAATACCGACACACGACCCGGCATTCGCCGAGGAGGAAATACCGTCAATAAAGGGGGTTTTTTTCGTTTTCAGGGGGAAGACCCTCGAACTCATACACTGTTGATAGTATTTGTTTCCCTCCGACCGGAATCGGTTTCCTGGCACTTATCGGCCTAGATACCGGCCTTCTCGCGGAAATATTTCTCGACATCCGGCGTACCGACGTAACACTTCCCTTCCGCGAACAGGAATGGCACACCGACCTCTTTTTCCGGAATCCCGCAGATCTTTGCACGGTTTTTCAATTCGTTCGCGTTCGCCACATTATGCCACGTCTCTTTTTTCACAAACGGCACTTTCTCCCCCATTTTGTTATCGTCAAGGAATTTCTCTACGTCCTTGCAATGCGGGCATTCTTCGCCGTAATAGAAAACGATGTCCGAAGAAGATTCTCCGAATGACTGTCCCGTCGGATTCTGTGCCGTATTCCTGAAGAAGAATCCACCGACGAATACTGCCACGACCACTACCGCGACTATGATGATGCCTTTCTTGTCCATTCCACGGGTCGTTAATCGGAAACTTGCCGTTTCATAATAGCACTTTTTTACGGATAAAAAAAGCACGGGACTTTTCCGTGCCGTCAACATGGGGTTTTCCATTCATCCGATTTCACGCACCCCTCGGTTCCGCTTCAGAAGCAGAATATGTGAAACGAAAGCCGACACGAGCAGAATCAGGGAGAGCGCCTGCCCGAAAGTCATCCAGCCGAAAAATCGGGCAGATCCCGGGTCCGGTTCGCGGAAAAACTCGGAAAGAAATCTCGCTACCGCGTATCCTGAAAGAAACACGACCGAAAGGGTGCCTTCCTGCAGGCGGCGCTTTTGAAGCGCGTTCAGCACGACAAACAGTACCACTCCCTCCAAGAACGCCTCATAGAGTTGGGACGGGTGTCTGAGCGCCCACCCCGGGTCGGTCGCGCTCGGAAAATACACGCTCCAGGGTACCGTCGTAAGCCGTCCAGGCAGTTCCAGATTCAGGAAATTTCCTATTCTCCCGAAAAAGAGCGCCAGAGGCACGCTCGGGACGACAAAATCCGTAAATCGGAAGAAGGATATTTTTTTCCATCCAGTGAATATGATGCACGCGATTATCGATCCGATAAGCGCTCCGAAAAAACTCATTCCACGAATGCCGGAGAAATTTCCGGTTACCGGATCGGTCTGCCAAATGAGGGAAATCGGGTTCGCGAACAATGTCGGTTCGTACATCAAAGCGAATCCGAGCCTCCCCCCAATCAATACCCCGAGAAATATGAAGATGGCGGCATCCCAAACGGTTTCCGCGTCCAACGGCGCCATCGCGCGCCTGGACCGAAGGAGGAGCGAGGCGGTAAGCGCCACATATCCCCCGATAAAACAGACGGCATACCACCGGACCGGCAAAGACCCGACCGCAAACGCGATCGGGTCGATATGCTGTGGAAAGTGCTGCCAGAAGCCCATAGGGGAATATATCAGTCAGGAGTGGAAGGGTCACCGTCGCCCTTACCTTCTGAACCGAATTCGTGCGCGTATATTTCAGCGAATACCAGGAAAAGCGAGACGATAATCGGGCCGATAAGCAGGCCGGAGAACCCGAAGAGAGAGATACCTCCGAGTGTGGCGAAGAAGACGAGCATAGGATGCATCTCCGTATCGTGTCCGACCAGTTTCGGACGGAGCAGGTTGTCAATCAGCGAGATAACGAGCGCTCCGAAGGAAAGAACGAAGATGCCTTGCCACAGATTTCCAGTCAAAAGCAGGAAGAGTCCCGTCGGAAACCAGACCAGACCCGCCCCGAGCATCGGAACGAGCGAGGCGACCGACATGACGATTCCCCAAATGACCGGCGAAGCCACTCCGGCGATGCCGAATGCTATGCCGCCGAGAGTTCCCTGCACCAGCGCGACGACGAGCGATCCCTTGATCATTGCACGGCTGATAGACGCGAAGCGACGGAATATGATCCGGTCCTGCTCCTCATGAAACGGGGAAAACCGGGACCATTCCGCAAGAAGCCGCCTCCCGTCGATCAGAAAATAGAAAAGAGAGAAGAAGAGCGTGAAAAGCCAGATGACCGTCCCCGTTACGCCTTCGTACGCCGCCCCGAGCACTCCGATTGCTCCCGAACGGACCTGAGACAGCGAATCGGTTGCGACGGAAGAAGTCGACTCACCGAGACTCCAGGCGGAACTGAGAAACGGCACACCTGACAGGAAACCGCCGATGCTCTTGGCAAGTTCGGCACTCTGTTCGGAATGCAAGAACGAGTTCGCCTCACTCACCGCGAAGCTGAGAACGAGAGATAGGGGTACAACGATGACGATTGCCGCGAACAGACACACCAGAAGGGCGCTCCAGCCCCTGCTCCCGAAAAGCACCCTCTGAAGTCTACGATGCACGCCGGACAAAAGGGAAGCGAGCACTCCGGCCACAACCACGGCAGTCAGAAAGGGCTGGAACAGAAGAAAAACCCCTACACCGGAGATGATGAGGAGAAACAGGAAAAAATAGGAGTTCGCGGAGCTTGTATTCATGCGATTTTTAACCTTTTATGAAGCCATTATATCAGAAAAACAGTACAAACGCAAGGAATCGGAAGAGCTCAGGCCTTCGGAAGTGTGCTCACAAATATCCGGTATGCCGCATCGTCGCTAGTAGGTAACGCCGGTGTCCCGAGGAGTATCTGCGCATTAACCAACAATGTCGGCTTTCCCTTCAGACTCAATTTCCGGTGTGGAGGCCGAACGGCGAGTTCGAGTCCGTATCGGTTCCGAAACCAGTCCTTGATACCGGCCCGGGTATTGTGTGACGCCGGAACGACGAAAGGCGCATATCCCTTCTTCCGTGAGGAATAGTATTTCCTGTGTCCCTCGTGCAGGAATAGCATCACCTGGGCATCCTTAAAACTTAATTTCGAATTGCGAAATGCGAAATGCGAATTCGTCTCTGTTTTTGTTTTCTTCGTTCCTGTTCCATCTCTCCCTTTCGTAAAGGGAATACCGAGTCTCCGAGGAGTGGGATTTGATCTTATTTCCGTTTCTAATACGTCTTTCGCATTTCGCATTTCATCTTTTCCGTGATTCCTAAAATATTCGCATCGGTCTCGAAGCGGGCATGCGCCACACTTCGGCCGGGCGACGCAGATCGCACTCCCGAAATCCATCAATGCCCCGTTCAGGTCTTTCGCCGGTATGCGAAACGCGCCTTCGAATTCCGAAAAAGGTATATCGGACCGTTTCGATCCGAAGAAAAACCGCCCGACGACACGCCGAAGGTTCGTATCCCACGCGACCGTGTTTTTGCCGTACGCGAAACTCGCGATCGCCGCGGCCGTGTACGGACCGACTCCGGGCAACGATACGAGTTTATCAGTATCCTTCGGAAACTTCCCTCCGTATTCCCCGACTACGACGCTTGCAGCCTTCAGCATGTTCCTTCCGCGGGCATAGTACCCGAGTCCCGCATAATACGGCAAGAATTCCTCCCACGTCGCGGCAGCAAGTCTTTCGACCGTCGGGAACCGATTCAGGAACCGGTCATAGTATCCGATCACGCGCGACACCTGCGTCTGCTGCAGCATGATTTCCGACACCCACACCTCGTAGGCGGTGACACCTGGTTTTCTCCATGGCAAATGCTCCCGCCCCGCCCGACGGAAAAAGTCGTGAAGTCGTCCTTCAAAGAATTTCAGTTTTTCTTTCTTCTCCTTTCGCATATTTTGAACAAAATTTTCAGTCATCCCGAGCGAGTCTTCGAGTCGAGAGATCTGCTTCGAATATTGTGGATTCCTCCACTCCGTGTGCTCCTCCCACATATGCAGGACGTCGGGTCGGAATGACAGCGTGTTGTCAGTTGTTTGTTGTCAGTTGTTTGTTCCCCGTTGTCAGTTGTAAGTTGTGAGTTGTAAGTTCGTAATCGTCAGTCATTCTTCCGTTGTAAGTTGTCAGTTGTTTGTTATCAGTTTTCCGAGATAATCCCCGAACCGAGGCACTCGTCCCCACGATAAAACGCTGCGATCTGCCCGGCCGCGATGCCGGTATCACCATTCGCGATCGTAACGTGTCCGCAACGTTCCCGAAGGGACCCCATTGGGGCCGACTGGATCGAAAGCGTGCATGGATATTCCTGCACTCCGTGACGGAGTTTCACCGTCAGTCGATCGTCCACGTCCGGTGCGTCCGAGATCCATGAAAGACCGTCGACATGGAATTCCGATCGCGCCGTTTCCGAGCTGCGATACGCATTCGATATATAAACGATATTCTTCGCAGTATCCTTTCCGGTCACGTACCAGGGGCCGCCGGAAAGCCCTATTCCCTTGCGCTGGCCGATCGTATAGAACCAAAAGCCCTGGTGTTTTCCGAGCGTCTCACCGGTCTTCGTGTCGACGATATCCCCTTCACGCGTCCCGAGTTTCTCCTCGAGGAACCGATCAAACGGGACTTTCCCGAGGAAACAGATCCCCTGACTGTCCTTCCGTTCCGCACTTGAAAGTCCATACGTTCGCGCGAGTTCCCGCACCTCGTCCTTGCGATACCCACCGATCGGAAACATCGCCTTCACCAACTGATCCTGCCGAAGCCGGGAGAGAAAGTAGGTCTGGTCTTTATGTTCGTCGGCCGAACGCAGGAGCCGAGCCTTGCCGTCGCGGACCTCCGTCTGTGCATAGTGCCCCGTCGCCACATGGTCAAACTCGGCCCCGTACTCCTCGACGAACGCCCCAAATTTGATGAGCGTATTACAAAACACGTCCGGATTCGGCGTCCGCCCCGCTTTGGCCTCCGCGATCACGTACGACACGATCCGCTCGTGGTATTCTTTCTGGAACGGCACGACCGAGAGCGGTGCCCCCACTTCCTCGCAGACCGCGCGGACATATCTCAGATCTTCCTCCCACGGACATTCCCCCAGGAATGACAATTCGTCCTCAAGCCATATCTTGAGATAGAACGCGGTAATATCGTGCCCCGCGTCCTTCAGAAGACGCAGAGCGACCGAACTATCCACCCCGCCGGAAATAAGCATTGCAACTTTCATTGGGTTCCGTTATTGAAAAAGAATCGTAACACGAGATACCGGACTTGTCATCCGGCCTCGATCCCGTACGAATCCCCTACCCGCCTCCGCAAGCCGTACGTGTTCCCATATCGGAGCAGTCCGAGATACGACTGAACCGTTTCCGGCTTGCCGTTCTTCGCCTCCAAGTTTCGGAACATCCGCCGCTTCGTCGCCATGCGCAGGACACGATGATCCGGGAAGTGCACCCACCCGAGGAAGTCTACACCCGAAGCGACCGTCGCAATGAATACCTTGTCCGGGTGAAGCGTGAGCACAAGACGCGAGTCGAGAAACTCCCTTATTTTCGGAAGCATTGATTCCAGTTCGCCCCTGTCTGGCGAGAGTATCACGAAGTCATCTGCATAGCGAATATAGTATTTCGCGCGTATCGTGTGCTTCATGAACCGGTCGAACTCGTTCAGATAGACGTTCGCGAGGAGCTGAGACGTCAGATTTCCGAGCGGGAGCCCCTTTCCCGGTTCCGTATGGAAACTCCCAACGATCTCCGCGAGCAGTCCGAGGATATCGCGATCCGGGATATGTTCGCGCAGGATGCGAAGTAGGATATCGTGGTCGATGGAGGCAAAGAATTTCTTTACGTCGCACTTCAGTACCCACACGGTCCGAGAATGATTACGGGACACCTTCCTGGATAACTTCTGGAATCGATCAAGCGCCTTGTGAATCCCTTTTCCGTCCCGGCAAGTTAAGTGGTCGGGTTTGTCAAACACGATAGTGTCGACA
>CAINXS010000053.1 GCA_903854995.1 Candidatus Moraniibacteriota bacterium
GCACGTTTGAGAAAAGCGATTCTGGAATATCTCCCGTATTACAACGGGGAACGGATTCATATGGGAATCGGGTACCAAACACCCGAAGAAGTGATGCAAAGGTATTGACTAGGAAACGTGATCACTCGATAGCCGCCACAGTAAAACACGCGTTCATTTCGTTGTCAACGCCGCTTTCCAGGATACATAAACCATAGTAGAATGGAACAACCATGGCGACGAAACAGGACCACCTCCGCATCCCTCCGCACAACCTCGAGGCCGAACAATCGGTTCTCGGGGCTCTTATGCTGGACAAGGACGCCATCATCAAGATTGCGGACCTCGTGCGACCCGGGGATTTCTATAAGAACGACCACAACGCCATCTACGAGGCGATGCTCGAACTGTACGAGGAGCGTGAACCGATAGACGTCCTCTCGCTCGCGAACCTGCTCGAGGAAAAAGGCAAACTCGATGCCGTCGGCGGATCCGCCTACCTCGCCTCGCTCGTCAACATCGTCCCTTCCGCCAGCAATGTCGCCCATTACGCCAAACTGGTACAAAAAAAGTCGCTCCTTCGGCGGCTCATTTCCGCCGCTTCGGAAATCGTCGAGATGGGATTCAACGAGGAAGAAGACGTCCAGAAGGTGCTCGACGACGCCGAGCAACGTCTGTTCGGGGTTTCACAGAAATACATCAAACAGGACTTCATTCCGATCCACTCGATCCTCGAGGAGGCGTTCAATCGCATCGACGAACTGCATAAGAGTGACAAGAATTTCCGCGGCGTTCCGACAGGCTTTACCGATCTCGACAACATGCTCTCGGGTCTGCAGAATTCCGACCTTATCATCCTTGCCGCACGGCCTTCCACCGGAAAGACCAGTTTCGCGCTCGATATCGCCCGACAGGTCGGCGTCAATTCCAAGGTGCCGGTCGGCATATTCTCGCTCGAAATGTCCTCCGATCAGCTGGTGGACCGCATGATATCCTCGCAGGCCGGTGTAGACCTCTGGAGGCTGCGTACCGGAAAGCTCAGCACGGAGGGCGAAGGCAACGACTTCCAGCGCATCGGAGAGGGAATCGGCATCCTTTCGGAAGCGCCGATCTTCATCGACGATACGTCCTCGGCGAACATCATGGAGATGAGGACGATGGCACGGCGCCTGCAGTCCGAGCACAAGCTCGGCCTGATCATCATCGACTACCTCCAACTCATGGAAGGACGTTCACGCAGCGGCGACAACCGCGTTCAGGAAATATCCGAGATATCGCGCGGCCTGAAGCAGCTCGCGAAGGAGCTCAATGTTCCGATCATCGCATTGTCCCAGTTGTCCCGCGCCGTGGAAGCCAGGCCGGACGGCATACCGAAGCTTTCCGATCTCCGTGAATCCGGCTCCATCGAACAGGACGCGGACATCGTTCTCTTCCTCTATCGCGAAGACCGGGTGAAGCCGGACACCCCCAACAAGAATATCGCGGATGTCATCGTCGCCAAGCACCGCAACGGACCCGTCGGCAAGGTTTCCCTCTACTTCGACGAGAACTCGGCAAGCTTCCGAAACCTGGAGAAATACCACCGCCAGGAATCGTAAGTGAGTCGAAAGTGAAAAGTCGAAAGTCAAAAAGCGAAAACGGAAACCGAAGTAAAGCCTCAACATAGTCGAAAGTGAACAATCGAAAGTTGAAACAAAAACAGAATCCGATGCGTTGCCTAAAACATCGCAGAACCAAAGCGCCAGTCGGATGAGACGCGATATTTTGCAGTAATAAGAAATTTGAAAGATTCCGAAATTGGCATAAAGGTCGAACGTTATGGCAGCGATAGGGCGGTTTGAGGATATACTGGCTTGGCAGAAGGCAAGGGTACTGACGCGTGAAATTTACGGATTATTCCGAAACAACAAGGACTTCGGCTTCAGAGACCAAATAGAACGAGCTTCCGTTTCAATCATGAATAATGTAGCCGAAGGCTTCGAGCGCAACGGTGATAAAGAGTTTCGGAACTTTCTCTTCATCGCAAAAGGTTCCTGCGGGGAAGTTCGACCAATGCTCATTCTCGCATTCGATCTGGGATATATCGGGCAGAACGATTTTCAGTCACTTTCTGAACTCAGCATAGAAATATCCAAGATGCTCCATGTGTTCATGAAGCGGCTTGAACAGAAGTGATATTCCCCCGAATTTTGTTTTCGACTTCCGACCCCGGACTTTCGACTGTGTACTTGAGACTTGTGACTAAAAAGGTATGCGTTACCCGAAACCGTTTCAAAACGTCATCGCCCATTTTTCCGCACTCCCCTCCGTCGGCCCGAAGATGGCCGAAAGAATAGTGCTGCACCTGTTCAAGCAGGAGCATGGGAAACTGCTTTCTTTCGCGGAAAGCCTCGAGGAACTTCAGAACCTTTCCCTGTGCACGCGGTGCTTTCATATCGCCGAAGGACCGTTGTGCGATATCTGCGCCGATCCGAAACGCGATCAAAGCGTTCTCTGCGTCGTCGAGGAACCGATGGACGTCATAGCGATCGAACGTTCCGGCGGCCACACCGGCCTCTACCATGTTCTGGGGGGTGTCATGCGTACGGGCAATGGCGACGATCCGGCCCTTCGGATTCCCGAGCTTATACGTCGCGTGCACGAAGAGGGAATCAAGGAAGTCATACTTGCGTTGAACCCGACAACGGAAGGCGATCTGACCACGCTCTATCTTCGGAAAAAACTTGCGCCCCTCGGCATTCAGGTATCCCGGCCAGCACGCGGACTGGCAACGGGCGGGGACATCGAATACGCCGACGAAGCGACGCTGACCTCGGCTATGAAAAACCGCGAAGCGTTGGGATAAATTTTCCAATGAAGCAGAAGAAACGATTACCCGCGGTCATGAACATAACGATTCAGACTTTTTTTAGAGTGGGAAAATGATGAGTCAGGTTTTCACTCCTATTTACGCTCTTATACATATGCAGGGTAAGGAGCACAATCGGTTTTCCCCCTTAGAAAAAGGGGGACGTCATGGCTGGCTGCGGACAGGACAGGGGGATTTTCGGAATCGATAGACAGATTTTTCAAATCCCTCCCCCGGAGTACCGGGTACTCCCTTTCACGAAAGTGAGAAAGAAATCTCGATACGCGTCATTTTTGAGGCATACACCCATCTTTACAGGGAGATGGAAATCTATTGGAAGCATACAAAAAATCCCCCTTTCGGGGGATTTTTCTTACTTCGCGGAAATCTTCGTGATCTCGACTTCGGTATAGTCCTGCCGATGGCCGAACTTGACCTTGTAGTGCTTCTTCGGCTTGTACTTGATGCCGGTCACCTTGTCATGACGGTCGTGTGCGATAATCTTCCCCTCGACTTTCGCGCCTTCGAGCGCCGGGGTTCCGACGGACGCCTCCTTGTCGTCTCCGACATAGAGCGTTTCGAACGTGACCGGGCTTCCGACCTCGCCTTCGATCGATTCGATCTTAACCTTCTCCCCTTCTGATACCAGATACTGCTTGCCGCCGGTTCGGATAATAGCCAACATAGCCCTTGTTCGTGAGAGTTTTACAATGGTTCTATACTACCGCTTCGGCGGTATTTTGTCAACAGAACGCCTTTTTCCTGCAACCGGAAGACCTATTCCAAAACCGCCTTTATCCGCCGGACACCGGCCGAGGAGGCTTCTTCCTTCGCGATTCGGAACTTCCCCCTGATAGCGGACGTATTCGGGACATGAGGACCGCCGCAAAGCTCCTGAGATATGATCGAACCGTCATCCTTCCGCACGGTATACACGTTCACGGTATCCGGGTATTTTTCCCAAAAACTGCCCTCGACACCCCGAGCCTTGGCTTCTTCCTTCGAAATCTGTTCCATGGATACCTCGCACTCGCTGCCGATGGCGTCGTTGACGAATGCTTCCACCTGGTCTAACGTCTCCCGACTCACCTTTTCCGGGTACGTGAAATCAAACCTCAGCCGCTCCTCCGTGATATTCGAGCCGGCCTGATGAACCTGATCGCCGAGGTATTTACGGAGGCCGGCCAGCATAAGATGTGTCACGGTATGCAGCGCGGTCACCTGCTCGCTATGGTCGGCAAGCCCCCCCTTGAACTTACCCGCCGACGCCGTCCTCGAAAGGTCCTGGTGTTTCCGAAACTCGTCCTTGAACGCGTCCGCATCGACCGACAGTCCCCGTTCGGCCGCGAGCTCCTGCGTCATCTCGAGCGGAAATCCGTAGGTGGAAAACAGCTCGAAAGCGTCGCCTCCGGAAACGACTCCCGTAAGCATCTTCTTCTCGAATTCCTTCATGCCACGAAAGAGGGTTTCCCGGAATTTCTTTTCCTCCTTTTCCACCTCCGAAACGATCTGATCACGCCTTGCGACCAGGTCGGGATAGGCCTCGCCATAGGTACCGATGACGGACAGCGCGAGCTCGGAAAACTTCCCTTCCGGAACGCCAAGCATGTCCGCGTACCGAACCGCACGGCGGAGGAGGCGTCGCAAAACGTATCCCTGGTCGGTATTCGAAGGAATCACGCCATCACCGACAAGGAACGTCGCGGCACGGACATGGTCCATGACGACCCGGAACGCGTACGCGTCTTTCTCATCTTCCCCGTATGTCTTGCCGGAAAGAGCTTCGATCGACTCGCGCGTTCTCGTAAAGAGCGAGCACACGAAGACATCGGGCAGGTCAAGCGCCGCGACCGCCATGCGTTCCAGGCCGCCGCCGAAATCCACGTTCGGTTTCGGAAGTTTCTCGAATCCGTTTTCCGTCTTCACGTATTCCATGAACACGTTGTTGCCGATCTCTACAAACCGACCGCAATCGCAGTTCACATGACATGGCTCGTCCTTCCAGGCGGACCGCTCGTGCAGTCCGTGCTGGATGCCGAAATCCCAAAACATTTCCGTATCCGGCCCTCCCGGCTCCCCGACGGGCATATTGGCCGGCATACCCGAGCGGCTCCACCAGTTCTTCTTGTCAGGGTAATAGAAAATATGCTCGCCTGATCGCATTCCATCGACCTCCGGACAATCGCCGATACCGCTCTCGATGCCGGCCGTGGAAAACAGATTCTGCCACGCGACCGCGCTCTCGGTATCTTTCGGTATGCCGATGTCCTCATTCCCTCGAAAACACGTAAAAAACAGCCGGTTCGGATCAAGCCCAATCTCGGCAGTCAAGAATTCCCACATCCACTTGATCTGTTCTTGCTTGAAATAGTCGCCGAATGACCAGTTCCCGAGCATCTCAAAAAAGGTCGTGTGGCGGTTATCACCGACTTCCTCTATATCCTGACTCCGGAAACATTTCTGGGAATCCGAAACTCGTGTTCCGGACGGATGCGGTTCGCCTAAGAGATACGGCACCATCGGCTGCATGCCGCTTCCGGTAAAAAGGGTGGAGGGGTCGTTTTCGGGAACAAGACGTGCCGAAGGCACGATGACATGTCCCTTGGATTCGAAAAAATCGAGGTATTTCCTTCGCAACTCGTCGGCACTCATCGTCATACGGTTGAATTCATTCGGATACTATTTGCACCATGAACAGAAGAGGGCCATGCCCCTTGGATATCGCGCGGTTCGGGGTTCAGGCCATCATATTCATGCGTCGCTTCACCCTGGCGCATTCCGCCTCCATGATGCCGAGGTCGCGGGACTGTTTCGCCTCATCCAAGGTCTTTTCCCGAAGAAGCGACTCCGCACGCGAAATCTCCTGCTTCAGCTTGCGGATCTCGGCGACCAGCGCCTCATGGCTTCTCCTTTTTTTTCTGAGGTCCTGATCGAGAACGAGATATTCCGACTGCAGACGACGGTACGCCGCCGTTCGCTCGCGCCTTGTCTCGTCGCTCATGCTTCCCGATCGGTTGCTTATCATAGCGCGTATTGTTCATTTCGTGAAGAGGGACGGCCGCCAACGACTGCGGGCCGTCGTTACGGCCGCATAACCGTCACGGTCACACGCTTCCTGTCTTTGGGGACCGCGAACGAAAAGCCTTTCGGTTTCAGCTCGATCTCGATGTTCTTCACCTCGGGATGCTTTTCAAGGATCGGCTTTATCTCGTCGGCCTTTTTTCCGAGAAAATCCTCCCGCAAAGCCCCTATATCGATAGAAGCGACGAACAACGCGTTCACGTTCGCCTTAAATCGGAACGTACCGGCCTGATAGTCCGCGGTTCCTCCTTCGTACCGGAACGTGACGTCACGCGCTTCAAAGTCGTCGCTAATCGATGATTTCTTGCGAAGCACGGCGACCGCTCGGTCTTTCAACTCGTCCTCGGAAAACACGAACGCCTTCGCATGAAACGTCGCCTTATATTCGAACGAGGAAGCGACCGAGCCCACGCCCGGAGCCGACGGGTTTCCGACAATGGCCATATCGAACGTTTCCGGAATAAATCGCTCGTTCTGAGCCAGATCCCTCGAAAGCGTATCCGAGAACGAACGACGGAATGTTTCTGTCGCGCCACCCTTCGCCTTCTCAAGGTCGGCAGCGGAGACCGAAGTCGCACCGGACTGTCCGACGGACGATCCTCCGCTCATTGACGATTTCGATTTCGCATAGATCTTACCCGCCTTCGCGCTTCCCGAAAAACCCGGGATGGAAAAATTCGTAGTGCCGATATTGTACTCGCTACCGGAACCGTCAGCGACGACATCCGCCTCAACCACTCCCGGTTCGCGCTGACCGTTCCTTTCCGTGACCCCCGGAACGGTCACCCCTTTGGTCAATCGGAAGATCTTGCCATCCTCACTCTGGAAGCGGGTGGTAGCGACGAGCTGCTGGGAATCGGAACCGTACTCGTTATAGATGAGTATTTTCCCGGATGCCTTCGATCCGTTTCCCGAAGACGAGCCGGAGGTTTCTCCGGTCACGGTAACCGTTTCCTCTTTTTCTACGATGCGTACGGGAACGACACGCTCGCCTTCCGCCATCATATCCGTAGTTCCGTCGAACTCCATGCCGATATCCTGGGACACGGACATCGGAACGACCGCAATCTCCGCCTTGGGGAGAAAGATGAACGCGCCCGTTCCGACAAGAAAAAGCACTGAAATGACGACGAATCCGGCAAACCACGACTTGCCCTTCCCTCCGACCAACGTATGCGATTCCCGTTTGGCCCGTACCGGTTCCGGCTGATGACGTTCAGCCGGTTTCGGTGGCGTAAACACGCGGGAAAGCCTTCCGGACGAATCAGGGATTTCGTTCCTATGCGGCGCAGCGACGCGCGTGATCTCTTGCGGAGTTTGCACCGGCATGGACGGCCTTGGCCTGACTGACGACACTTCGGGTTCCGTTTGGCGCATCGAATTCAGGGATGGCTGACGAACGGGCGACGCGTTCCGTATACGGAGTCTCATACCATTACCCGCCGTGTTCGGTAGGTCTTTCGGCGGCTTCCTCTCCGCACCCGATACCGATACCGCATTATCCGAAGCTGCTGCGAAAAAACCCGATGATCCGATGGAATCCGCCGAAATGCCCTGGTGATGCAAGGCCGGCTCGTCCACAGGCACTTCCCGGATGACCGGCTCGGTTTCGCGCGAAGCCTCTTCGGAATACGGCCTCGTCTCTATTCCCGCTTTTTCTGCCAGTCTTCGTCCGTTCTCATCCTGCGTCACGATGACTACCTGCTTCCCGGCCTTTTCCGCCTCTCTTGCAAGCATACGAAGATTTACGATGCTCTGCAAAACCAGTGCGCGCTTCGGTATGACAAAGATATTTTCCAACAACTCGGAAGAGCGCAACCTTCCGACGATGGAAAGAATCTCTTCGTCCTGAGTGGTATAGAAGGTCTGCGGCATATGCATCACCTTTTATTTTTTGTCTATCGATTCCATGCTCTTTCGCAGGAGGTCGGTCAGCATGCGCTCCCCTTCGAGTTCCTCGAGAAGTACGAGGTTGGCCAGGCCAAGCGGCGGAATATCCTGCGGATTCGTGAGCGACCCGGTCGTGTCCACGACACGGACGACGTCCTTCGGCTGAAGATATCCGACTTCGACAGCCTTTCCGAACGGCAGCCCGTCCGACCATTGACCGGACAGCAGCGACGACCTGATTCCGGGAAGGCCCGATCCTCCGCCACATAGGAATATCCTATGCGGAAGCAGGTCCGTCTCCGCGAATTCGAGCAGGGAAAGCTCTACCCCGCCGAGCCACACGCGACAATCCTCTTCGAATATCTGTGCGATCTCGACCGTCCGCTCCGGAGAGAGCTTATCGAGCGAGTACTCCAGTTTCAGTTTTTCGGCGGCATCGAACGGGATGCCGAATACCTGCGAGAGTCGTTTCGTGAATGCACGTCCGCCGAGCGCGAACATCTTGGTCCCTTCGAGTCCGCCGTTCCGAACGACCGCAATATCGGTGGTTCCACCGCCGACGTCGATGAAGATGGCGCTGAAATCCATCATGTCTTCCACCTCTATCGCCCGCGCGACCGCGTACGGCTCCGCCGCTATACTGAGAAGATCCAGCCCGAGCTCCCCGGCGATAGTCTCCAGCGCACCGAGATGGACCATCGGCGCGTACGCGTTGAATACGCTCATCGAGACGTCTCCTCCTTGAAAGTTCAGCGGATTCGTCTTCCGGTATCCGTCGATACGCACGTCCACGAGTGCCGCGTTGATAAGCTTCACCTCTATGTCGCTTTGCCCCGTCTCCCAGGCGAGTTGGCGCCGGATACGCTCAAATGCCTTCTCCTGTACCTTCTCGATGATCATCCGGAGTTCCTGCATGCCGATCCGGATATTGCGGTTCACGCGGTCATAATGGACGGTCGTCGTGGTTCCCTTGACCAGCTCTCCAGCGATGCCGATGATACTTTTCTTGACGTCCTTCACCCCGGCATTCTTCTTCGCCAACGCGATAGCCTCGCGCGAAGAGACGATGACTCCCGAAATGTCCGAGACCGCCCCGCTTTGCATGTTTCCCGACTTTTGGAATGTCCGTCCCACACCGATCACCTCGGCGCGCGACGCCTCGCGATCCAAACGACAAACCAAGGCCTTGACGACCTCGGTGCCGATGTCGAGCGCGAGAAAAATATCCTTTTTCCCTTTATTGGCAAACAAACCCATATCGATTGGGATCTATTTTGTGTTCGACTACAGTATAGCACATCCGAACATCCGCAACCGCCGACGACCGTATTCAAATAGCACTCACCGGCAGGTCCGATGAACGACGCTGCAATTCGTCGATGTCGAGCAGCCCCGCGGACGCGCCATACTTTCCGACCACGCTCCCGCTCTCCGAAATGCCGTACCGCAAGCCGTCCTCGACAGACTTGCCATGGAAGGCGACGGCGGCGAAGAAGGCGGCCGCGAACGAATCGCCGGCACCCGTCGTATCGACGACTTTTTCCACATGGCCGATCGGACAATGCCAAAACCCGGCGCCGTCAGTTCCCCACGCACCCCGGTCGCCGTCCGTCATGGCGATCTTCTTCGCCCCCATCGAAACAAGGGATGACAGCAGGAATTTCTCATCGTTGAGTGATGCCGCGGACGAGCCATTTTCGGCCTTCATGACCAGCTCGAGCGCCTCATCCTTGTTGAGGACGAGTATTTCGGTCGTCGCGATGACTTCGATCATGAGCTTCGGATTCTCACGCAGGTTGTGCTGCCCGGGATTGAAGGCGATTTTCGATTTTTCGGTCGCGGCCGTCGCAAGAATCTGCCGGATCTTCTCTTCCCATCCTCCGTTCTGCGCGCTCACGAACAGCCAATCCGCCCCCCGCAGTTTTCCGGGTATGATCTCAAGCTTCTCGTTGGCATCCCGGTTATGGAAAATGGTGCGTTCACCGTTTTGCGTGAGGACGATGATCGCGGAAAGATCGCTTTCCACCGATTGATCCACGAATACCCGTTCGGTCGATACGCCCGCATGCCGGAATTCGGAAAGGATCCAACGCCCGATCTCGTCTTTGCCGATGCGGCAATACGGGACGGCACCGACTCCGAGTCTCACCAACGCCCACGCCACGTTCGCCGCCACGCCTCCGACCGCCTCATATCGGTCCTCCACCCGGTATTTTCCGCCAAGCTCGAAGGCGACCTTGCGTTGCGCGGTCAGATCCTCCGGCGTCTCGAGGAGTTCCCCCTCGTCAGTCGGAAAAAAGATATCTTTCGACACCGATCCGATGCAGATGACGTCGTGGCGTTTGCGGAACAGCATATGTGTTTCGATAGTCCCGATGACCGATCAGCCTCTCGTCTCGTCCCAGATGGCCAGCAGGCGATTGTATTTCGCGAGGCGCTCACCGCGCGAGAGCGATCCGGTCTTGATGAATCCGGCATCCGCACCGACCGCGAGATCCGCGATGAAGTCGTCCACGGTCTCCCCGGAGCGATGCGATACGACCGACGCGAAACCGTTGGCACGGGCAAGATTCATGCATTCAAGCGTTTCCGTGAGCGTACCGATCTGGTTCACCTTGATCAGTACCGCATTGCATGACTTGGCCTCGATCGCTTTGGCGAGACGCTTCGGATTCGTCACCAGCAGGTCATCCCCGATGAGCATCGTTTCCTTGCCCCACGCGGCGTGTTCCTTCGAAAGCTTCGCGTTCATCTGCGCCCAGCCTTCCCAATCCTCCTCCTGCAGTCCGTCCTCGATCGAGACGACCGCATACTTCTCGATCCAGTCGCGATACAGGTTCACGATGCTTTCCCGCGTCAATTCGACGTTCTCCGGTTTCAGGGAATATTTATCCTCCGCCTCGTCGTAAAACGAGCTCGCCGCCACGTCGAATCCGATGAAGATATCCTTTCCCGGCGCGTATCCCGCGGCGGTGATCGCCTGATGCAATGTCTCGAGCGCATGGGAATGACTTTCCATATGCGGCGCGAATCCCCCCTCGTCGCCGACACCGACCGAGAGATTGGCCTTCTCCAGGATGCCCTTCAACGCGTGAAAGGTCTCGCTTCCGGCACGAAGCTGATCGGGGTAGTCGCCGATCCCGTACGGAACCAGCTTGAACTCCTGTGCCGACAGACCCGAATCGCTGTGCTTTCCGCCGTTGATGACGTTGAACATCGGCACCGGGAAGGACGATATCGATTCCACGAGCCCGGCAAGCGAGCGGATGTGGGCGTAGAGCGGCTTGCCGGCACTGATCGCGGCCGCACGCGCCGCAGCAAGCGAGATGCCGAGTATGGCGTTCGCGCCGAGCCTGCCCTTGTTTTCCGTCCCGTCCAGATCGATCATTTTTTTGTCGAGCGCCCCCTGTTCGGAAGCCTCCATGCCGAGCACTGCCTCGCGGAGTTCTCCGTTCACGTTCGCTACGGCATTCAGGACTCCTAAGCCGCGATATCGGCCCTTGTCCCCGTCCCGAAGCTCCACCGCCTCGAATGTTCCCGTCGACGCGCCGGACGGCACTCCCGCCACACCGACCGTCCCGTCCTCGAGCACGACCTTCACTTCGACCGTCGGGTTTCCCCGCGAATCCAGAATTTCCCGCCCTTCCACCTGTACGATCTTCGACATACGTCCGTTTCCGTTAAACCGATTTATGCTTTCAGTATACCTTACTTCGCCGTTTCATGGCCACTGCACGTATCAGTCGCTACTCGGTCCGATGAGAATGCGTTTCTAAGCGCTGTTGTCGCAGCTTCCACTTCGGCCAGATGTTCCTTCGTCCGCAGGTGCTCTTTAGAATATTCTATGATCGGCCTCAAGGATTCGACCCGTGTTCCGAAGCGCTCGTCCATCCACGAATACCGCGGAATCATCCACAGATGAAAGTGCCTGTGTCTCGTATCTTCGGCCTGAAAGAGGTAGACCGTTCCGATACCGAGTGTTTCCCGCATCGCTCTCCTGACACGAATCAGCAGCCGTACGAGATCGGCTTGTTCTGCATCTGAGCACTCATCGATACTTTGGAAGTGTCTGCGCGACGAAACGATAATAAATCCTGGGATCGGAATGCCGAAATCCTGATGCGCGTCGAAATACTCCGAGCGAACGATATCACCGAGTGTAATTTCTCCCCGTTCCCTCGCACAGGCGAGACAGTCCAATGAAACGACGGATCCGCGATAATCGGTCAGTTCGAGAGGATGATCGGTTTTCATAGTAATTTCGATAGGTGCCGAGCAGCAAATCCTACGCTTCGCTGCTTTGCGGCCGCTTCGAGTGCTGCGAGTCCTGGCAGTACCTTCCCACTCATGTACTCGAGCATCGCCCCGCCACCGGTACAGACGAATCCGACCTTACGGATAAGATTCCCGCGCTCAAGGATGGTCAGAGACTCGCCTCCCCCGACGACGATTTCCGCACTGCTCTCCGACATGGCATGGACGATAGCGTTCGTGCCGGCGTCATACGGCTTCTCCTCGAATTTCCCCATCGGCCCGTTCCACACGATCGTCCGCGCACGCTTGACGATCTCGATAAACATCGCGGTCGTCTTAGGGCCGATATCGAGTCGTGCGTCCTCGTCCTGGAAGTCTGCCGGGAGCAATACCTTCTCGGAAAAAGAAATCCCCTGATCGATCGCCTCGTTCGCGACCATCCCGCCGACGAGTACCGCATCATACGTCCGCTCGAACTCGCGGATCAGCGGAAGTTTCGTTTCGATTTTCGCACCACCGATGATAGCGATAGCCGGATGCATCGGCGATCTTCGGATCTCGTCAAGCTTGTCGCGCTCTTCCAAGAGACGCATACCCGCATACGATGGCAGGATGTTCGTGATGGCGGTGACCGACGCCTGATTCCGGTGACAGACGCTGAACGCCTCGTTCACGAAAATATCGAACGGAGCGGCAAGCGAGGCCGCGAACGTCTGATCGTTCGATTCCTCTCCCGAATAGAAACGGACGTTCTCGAGCAACAAGACTTCACCGTCCACCAGAGACTTGAGTCCGGAAACGACAACGTCACCGATACAATCCTCGACGAACTTCGTCGGAACGCCGAGCGCGCGCGCGACATCGTCTTGCATCGGCCGGAGCGAATACGCTTCGTCCCGTTTTCCTTCCGGGCGACCGAAGTGCGACAGAAGGGCGACTTTCACGCCTGGGAACGAAAGTATTTTCGTGACGGTCTCTTTCGACGCCTCGAGTTTGAACCGTTCGAGCGCATCGCCTTCCGGGTCCAGTTCGACGTTGAAATCGACACGCAACAGGACCTTCTTTCCGGTAAAATCCACTTCCGTGATATCTCGTATCTCCGCCATAACGTTAGCGTAATGTTGGTTATTTCCGAATTATTTCCCCATTCCGAGGATGGCGATGACGACGCCGATCACCGACGTCAATCCCGTGAATATCCACGCCCGCATGACTATCTTCGGCTCCGGCCACCCCACGGCCTCGAAATTGTGATGCAACGGCGCCGCGAGGAACACCTTGCGACCGAGGAATCGTTTTGAAAAAAGCTGCAGTATCACGCTTCCGGACTCAAGCACATAGATGAACACCACCAGAAAAAGAATTAAGGCGGAGTTTGTCAGCATCGCCACCACTCCGAGCGTCGTCCCGAGCGCCATGGCCCCGGTATCACCCATGAAGAATCGCGCCGGATAGACGTTGAACCAGAGAAACGCCAGCAGGGCGCCGGATACGGCCGCGCAAAACGACGCGAGGTCCATCCGATTCTGAAAGAAAGAGATGAGCGCGAACGATCCGAACGCTAACAGCAACACCCCGCCGTTAAGACCATCCAATCCGTCCGTCTCGTTCGAAGAGATGGCCGCGAACAGGATTACGAAAATGAACAGCGGGATATACCACCACCCGATGGCAAAATCACCGACCGCGGGAACATGAATCGAATCCCAACCGAGCTTCGAATAGAACCACCAGGCACCCGCGCCCGCGATCGCCAGAAGCCACCAGAACCGAAGCGCGAAACGCATTCCGCCGCCCTTGTTCGCTCCCTTGCTTCGCACGCTCATATAATCATCGACGAGTCCGAGTATGCCGGCGGCGCCGAGAACGAAAAGCGGAAGCCAGGTCTGCGAGCGTCGATAAAAATCAAGTTCGGCAATGGAAGCGCGACCGGTCCATTGCGAGAGCGTCGGAAAAACGAATTCGGATGCAAGTGCCAGCAAGATGACCGAGAACCAGACGATGACTCCGCCCATGGTCGGCGTTCCCGACTTGCCCGCATGCAATCGGCTCACGACCGACAGCTTGTCGCCCTGGACCGACGTGTCCTTGATGCGGATACCGATTTTGTATTTGAACAGGAAGTGCGTCCAGATCGGCGTAATGGCGAACGCGATCACGAACGCCAGAAATCCGGTACCGAGCACCTTGAGCGTATTTACCACCGTCGGGATATCTTGTAACCGTGCGACTTGGACGATATCTGCCATTTCCTGCATAAGAGAATGGATTATAACTTCATCTTCGGAATTATACCAAGTCCGGAAGAAAAGTCTAAGCAAACATATCATCTCTCCCACTTAGGGTGCGGTTTTTCTTCTCCTTCCCTGTACGCGTATCGCTCTTTCATCTCCTTAGCCAAATCCGCCCCTTTCAATCCGTCCTTGAGGGCAGAGGTTAATGCTTCTACTACTTCTTGGAGATGATTTACGTTCACTTTCTGTAATCCGACCATCCCGCTTTTATACGCTTCACCACCGGCATCATAGGCTATTCTGAGTAATCCATGCTTATCCCCGGGATTGCCAGTGAGTGCAACAACCGCGACTCCCTCATCGATTCTTTTTTTGATAGCCGATACTATCCAATCCGGAACAGTCCCGGTAGCAAACGCGATCACTACAACGGCTTCCACGTCCTCCGATAAGGCAAGGAACTGGTCTCTCGTAAGAGCCGGGGTACACCGTATAACAGGAATAGGATATTCCACTTCCCGTTTCTCATGATTCACCCACTCAGAATTTAGCAAATTTTTCTCATGCATAAAGCACTCTTAAATAACTATCACAACCACTCGTAGGCGGAGAAGCTCCAGGAGAACATCTCCTGGATGCTCTGCCACCGCGCCGAATCGTCCAGCACCACGGCGATCAACGTATGCTTTCCCGCCGCGGGATCCTTCGCCACCGCCATCAGCGAATATCCGGCTCGCGGCGTGAATCCCGTCTTCGTGCCGACCAGGTTCGGATAGGCCCCCAGCAACTCGTCCGTATTGAACACCTCGTGTTCAAACTTCCCGTCGACGGACGAGATGAACGTCTTCTCCGTACACATCGTCTTCCACAACACGTCATACCGAAGCGCATACGCCGCTATCTTCGCCACGTCCCGAGCCGAAGAATAGCAGTTCTCCTCCGCGATCGGATCGTCAAGTTCGAGTCCGGACGGTGTGCAGAAATGCGTATTCTCCAGTCCGAGTTCGGCCGCCCGCGCGTTCATCTTGTCCGCGAATTTCTGCTGGCTTCCCGACACGTGAATCGCGAGGGATATGGCGGCATCGTTCGCACTGTTCATAAGCGCCGCCTTGAGCAGGTTCCGGACGGAAACCTGTTCCCCGACATGCAGCCGCTCGCTGATGCAGTATCCGGACCGCGGACAACCGACGCGCGTACCTTCGGCGTAGACCGCCTCTTCGGGAATAGTAACCGGCTCATCAAGGTCCTTCGCGGACTCGACGGCGATCATCGTCGTCATGAGCTTGGTAATGGATGCGATGGCGCGACGATCGTCCGCTCCCTTTTCATAGAGCGGCACGCCGGTCGCGGCATCGAGAATAATGGCGGAATGAGCCGTCGGCACCGCGAACGCCCCATACCCTTCCTTTTTCAGCGGTTTGAATTCGGAAGACGTATCACGCCGTTCCGCGATGACGGGCTCGCTCTTTTCGACCGATTCTCCCGCGACCTTGCCCGTGAAGCGTTGCTGCTCCACGACAACTTGTTGTGAATGGGAAAACCAGACGGATCCTCCGGTAACGAGGGCCGCGATCACGAGACTGAGCACCGCGATGGGTATGAATCTTCGTTCCATGGTCCTTTTATTCTTCGGTATCCTCCGCTTCCGACACCTCTTCGTTCTCGGATCCTTCGGCTGCGACCGATTCTTCCCTCGCGGCAAGGCGCGGATCGCGCGAGAGCGCATCGAACTCCGGCAGTTCGGCCGCCGAACCGACACCGAGCAGTTCGAACAGACGGAACGAGGGAGAATATTCGTACTCACGCGCATCAAGCGGATTCGAACGGCGTTCGATCAGTCCGCGAAGCAACAGGTTCCGGAGCGCGAACGAGGAATTCACGCCGCGGACGGCATCGATCGAAGCGCGGGTGACCGGTCCTCGATACGCGACGACCGCCAGCGTTTCCATGGTGGCCTTGCCGAGCGTCTCCTCACGGTCGGCGACCAGCATCGCTTCCACCTCGGGCGCGTTCTCGGGACGGGTAACAAGCTCCACGCCATGTCCGTTCCTGACCAACCGCAACCCGGACTCCGGCGCCGCATACCGCACGTCGAGATCCTCCAGTCCGACCTCGATTTCCGATGCCGATGCCGACAGCGACGTAGCGAGGCGATCGATGGAAAGCGGCTCCCCGTGCAGGAACAGGAGCGATTCGATCTTCGATGCGATGTTTTCAACCTTTTCTGCGCCCATACGATTGATTTATGATTCCTTCTTTTCCGATTCGGTCCGACTGACGGATATATGGATATCGCCGAATGCACCCCCCTGCCGGACAACGACGTACCGCTGCTTCACCAGTTCGAGCACGGCAAGGAACGAGACGATCACTTCCATCCGGTTCCCCGCCGCGGCGACAAGCTCCCGAAAGCCGTACTCCGCCCGCTCCCGAAGCGATGTCTGGAGCGAAACGATCCGTTCCTCGAGACTCATCACTTCCTCGATCACTTCCTCGATCAGCTGTTCCTTTACCGGAATGTCTCCGAGCACGGAAACGAAGTGACGCCTGAGAATTTCGCCCGAGAGTCCCTTCGGCGGAGCGAATGTTTCCGGCGCCCCGAGGAATTTTTCCCGCGCATATGAACGGTTCGGACCTGAGAGGGTCTTTGCCAGCATCTCCGCGACGTCCTTGAACCGCTTGTACTCGATGAGCCGCATCTCCAGATCCTCCATCGACTCCTCTTCCTCATCGGTGAACTCGAGCACCGGCAGCAGCATTTTCGATTTGATGAGGATGAGCCTTGCCGCGATAACCAGGAACTCGGACAGGTTGGAAAGCGAAATCGATTCCCGATCCGAAGCGAGCCGTTCCAAATATTGGTCGGCGACCTCCGCAAGACTGACCTGGGTGATATCGAGCTTCCGTCCCTCGATCAGCGAGAGCAACAGCTCGAGCGGCCCCTCGAACTGTCGTATTCGGACATGATGCGGCATAATCGGCAACAATCAAAACTGCCTCAGGCAGGGTCTTTCCACCCAAGGATATCACGTTTTCAGGAAGGATTCCAGGCTTTTCGACCCATTTCGAAGACTTAGGCAGACACGGGCGTATCCTCGAGCGCGAATGCCGAATAGAGTGAGACAAGAAGCACCGCGGATGCCAGGAAGAATACGCCCTGCAGCGGGAACAGGGCAAGGAGCGGGATGGCCAACAACGCTCCGATGACGTTTGCAGCCGGTCGGGCCGTCCGGAAGAACGCGATAAGATCGTCGTCGCCACCGTCTATCTGCTTGTAGAAATACGCGTCCCGAAGCACCTCGATCCCGGCGGCGCCGACACGGGACAGGAACAGCAGCACCGCCCAGAAGAACAGGCTCGGCGACGAAAACAGTCCGACCGCCATCGTTATCATGAACGCGAGTCCGAGGCTCATGATGAGGAACTCCTTCTCCCCGAATCGGCGATCCGCCATCACTCCGAGCGGATACTGCATCAGGACGAACGGCAACAGCATGATAGTGAAGAGTAAGCCGATGTTTTCCCACGAGAATCCGAGCGCCCGAAGATGTATCGGCGTATAGATGATCATGATCACATAGAAAAATTCCAACGCGAACGAGATGACGTAGATATGGAACAGGTTCGGCTCCTTGAGCATCTTTTTCCATGCGCTCCTCGCCTCCATGTCAGCCGTATCGGGATCACGCCCGTTCCGAAGGAAGATGATGGACGTCGCGAGAAGCAGCGCATATCCGAGGGTCAGGCCGAAGAATATTCCCGAGAAATCGAATGATTCCAGCACCTTCGTGGAAAAAAACGGCGCCAGCATGATTCCCGCATTCATGACCGTCAGATGAAGGCCGCGCACGGCGCCGGTCACGCCATCCTCCGAGAATTCCTCGAGTACCACGTCGAGCGAGACCCAGGCGAGATTGGTCACGACCAGGAGCAGCATCGCGAGAATGGCCGCCGGCCAGCCGAGCGGGATAACGGAGAGAATCGCCGATGCGAAAATGGCCGCGAGAATGAGGAGAAAAAAGGAACGGACGCTCCCGCCCACGCGTCGGATCAGGCGCCGGAGGTGCCACAACAGCACGAATACCGTCGCGAACGTGACCAGATAGAATACGCCGACGTTGTCGGATCCGAGCACCTTCGCGAAAAACGAGGAAAGGATATAGACGAAGAAGGAGTCCGCAAAACCGAATATGAACGAAAGGGCGTTGATGACATGCGCTCCTTTCAAGTTAGCTGTCTCGCGATGCCTGCTGGTCCGATTTTTCCTTTTCCGTTCCATACGTTTTTGCTTGTTCA
Organism: Candidatus Moraniibacteriota bacterium; assembly: GCA_903854995.1. Classification (GTDB taxonomy): domain Bacteria; phylum Patescibacteriota; class Minisyncoccia; order Moranbacterales; family UBA1568; genus JAAXTX01. The sequence continues at coordinate 18,583 of CAINXS010000053.1, forward strand.
ATATTCGATTTAAAACCGCATGATTCCCGACTTCCGACTTTTCGCTTTTGACTCTCGACTCGTGACTACTTGATGCATCCGGCCTTGTACCCCCTCGCCTGCGCATCCTCTTCGGAAGCGAAGCAGACCAGGTTCTCGGGTTTGATCCGTTTCGCCGGCGCACAAGTCGGAAGATGATACAACGTCGAATTCTTGCTGCCGACGAACGTGCAGTCCTTCACGTCGGGAGCGGAGGGCGTCACAGAGGTCTTCGCTTCGACGGCTCCGGAGCGCACCGATTCGGACGATGCTCCCGCCACCTCGCCGCCCGGGCATCCGGACACGTCCGGTCGTTCTATCACGAGCGGCTTAGCGGCAACGGTGCTCCCCTGAAGGAAGCCGGCTTCGAAGGCTACCATCCCCACCAATACGAAACCCAAGAGAAGCAGTAGTCTCCCCTTTTCCCGAACCAGCAACCCGGATATTGCTGAAAATATCCTTCCCATGCCTGACATATCGGCCTGATTGACACTTTTTCCCGTTTGTCCTATCATAGCACACATCGGCTACATCATAAATTTACCCCTATGGCACATCGTAAGGCAGGCGGTTCCACATCACTGGGTCGTGAATCAGCCGCACAACGCCTCGGCGTCAAACTCTTCGGAGGCCAGATCGCCAAGGTCGGCAACATCCTGGTCCGTCAGCGCGGCACCAAGTTCCACCCCGGAACGAACGTCGTCCGCACGAGCGACGACACCCTCATGGCGGTCGCCGATGGCATCGTTTCGTTCAAGCACAAGGCCGTGACCGCATTCACTGGAAAGCTTTCGAAGCGAATTTTCGTGAACGTCACCCCGAAGGAGGAGACCGCGAGCAAGACCAAGTAGGTCCGACACTTTCCTTGCATACCGAAAGCTCCGGAGCGATCCGGAGTTTTTTGACATCGAAAAGCCGTCTTGATTTTACTCAAGACGGCCTCGATTCATACGGATGTGCGCTTCGTCATTCGGAAACGAACACGCGGGAGCATGTCCGGAATCCGATTATGAAGAACACGAACCTGATTACGCTCAACAGCGGCTGCTCTATGTACAGCGTTTGGACGGCCTTCACCAACAGCAATCCGCCAACTGAGAAAATCCGCGCCTGATCGATCTCGGACTTGAGATACGACGACACGTCGTCGGCGACGAATATGGCGACAAAAATCGATATCGCCTCAAACAATGAACGGTTCGGATTCAGTTTTTCGGCAGCGGCCGATGCTCCTGCCCGCATCATTGCGGCATCGTTGCGTTCGTGCTCACCGTAAATATACGCGGCTCCGACCATCCCAATCGGCAGCGACTCGATCAGCCCCATCCATATGGCGTAACCGACAGCCAGAACCGGTAACGATGCCACGACGGATGGAAACGCGGGATAGAACGAACAGATAAGACCTAATCCCAGATAATTCAACGTCATGACCACTACTATCACGATAAACAGTATCGGGAGAGTGACTTGAGAGCATTTGATTGCCATGGAGAACCTTCCTTGTTTTGGGTGTTAATGAAACGATTTTTTCTTTCAGCCATTTCAGCACAGATACGTAGCACTGTCAACGCGTTATACTTGACTATACTAACGTTTTGTGATATTTATACTTCAAACATAACTTTGAACATTCAAAACCTGGAGATGTCATCGTGATACGAATCATCATCACTCTTCTATTGGTGGCATTATCAACCTTTGAGGTCAATGTCATCTATACCGGCAAACCGAAGTGGATCCTCTGGGGCAACCCGGCGAATATCCATTACGACGCACGGTCCCATGTCTGGATTAACGACAATCCAAAGCAAGAATACATTTTCTTCGTAATGGATAGCCAGGATGGGAGAAAGAAGCACACCCTTCCCGAAAGAGTCCCGGAGACCAGACGCCACACCATCCGATTCAACCCCAAGCCCTGGAAGCACGAGGACCTGCAGGCCGACATCCAGGCCTCCCTCGCCTCGATCGCGGTTCCGAACCGTAAGCTGAAACTCATCAACGTGGAGCACACGCTGAACGAGTCAGTGGCGGGTCGCGCTGAGTACCGGATCTGGCCACATCTCGGCATCCTGACCGTAGGCACGGTAGCCGAACAGGAAGGATGGGAGGTTACGCTCTATGACGAACTCATCGAAGGGTACGCCGACATGGAGCGTATCGTCGAACCGGGAGATGTCGTCGGTCTGAGTTTGGTCGTCACCGGTATCGAACGCGGTATAGAACTGGCACGGCAGGCGAAGCGCCTCGGCGCGAGCTATGTCATCGTCGGAAACGATTCTGCGATCTTCAGAGCCGATCAGATCATCAGACTGCCCGACCATCCGGTCGACGCCGTCTTCACGTCCAACAGTCTTTCGGCTGTGCGTCAGTTCCTGCAAACGGTCGGCGAAGTGGAACTGACCGCGCTCGACATTCCCGGAGTCGCAATCCTGCCGAGAGGTTTTGACTCATCGAATGAACCGCAAAACATCTTGGCGGAACGTGAAATGAACCGTCAACTGCTCCGAAAGGGTCAGGTCACCTCGCAGGACTTGTTCTTGGTTCCGAATTTTGGCCTGTACGGCAAGGAATACTGGAATCAGGTATGGGGCAACTACCGCTCGGTCTTCGGACACAAGCATCATGACCCGCAAGGGGTCAAAAACGCGATCGCGCTTTTCGCTCAGGGTTGTTCCCGTACGGGTCACGGCGACGTGTGCTCGTATTGTTCTATCGCAGGCGTAGCCGACATCCGTATTCCATCAAGGCAATACCTCGAACGACTCATCGAAGCATACCGCACCTTCGGCATCAACTACGTCTTCAATGCCACC
>CAINXS010000054.1 GCA_903854995.1 Candidatus Moraniibacteriota bacterium
CAAGAATCCATCCATGGACTTGATCTTGTAGTAGTGCCGCGCTCGCTCCCTGGCGATATGCGATGACTGGCAAAGCGCTTGCCATCGCTTCCAAAACCACATTCCCAAAGGTTTCGCTTTGACTTGGAAAGCAAAACAAGTCCGCGCTAGCGTAGTGACGCGAAAGGTCGAGTCCAGTCTTCATGCCTACGAATAAAGCCTCGGGAAAATCACGCGCCAAGCTAGAACGAATCGGACCGTCACCAACCATGACCAATCGAGCAAGGCTTCCCGCTTGCTTCGCCATCCGATAGGCTTGTAGTAAAACCTCCAAATTTTTCTCCGCCGCCATTCGGACTTGACGTGAGCGACCTTTCGCTTAAGGCTCTTTGGCTTTCTCGCGAAGGCAATAATGAGAGCGTGGCGAGTTTCGGTTCCGTTTCGATAGCGCAGGGCGCGATCGTCGATGGCGAAATAATGAAGGAAGATGCGGTCGCGGAAAGTATCCGGGAGCTGGTTCGCATTTCCGGGCCCAAACATATCGGTACGTGTCGGGTCATCTGTTCTCTTCCCGAGACAAAGGCGTTTCTTCGGATCATTACTTTGCCGAAAATGAGCAAAGAGGAGGCGAAGGAGGCGGTCAAATGGGAAATCGAGGCGAACATCCCGCTTTCGCTCGACCAGGTACACTACGATTGGCAGATTCTTCCGGACATCTTCACGATTGAAAAAGGGAAAATGAGCGTCTTGGTAGTCGCGGTCGCACGGTCGGCCGCGGAACAGTTCCATTCTGTACTTGAACGCGCCGGACTCGAGCCGGTCGGCCTGGAGACGGAATCGATCGCGCAGGTGCGCAGCCTGCTCGCGGAAGAACACAAGGACGAGACCGTGCTTATCGTGGACATCGGCGATCGGCGGACAAGTTTCGTTATGGCGATCGGGAACGTTCCCGTCTTCACGTCGAGCGTCCCTCTTTCGTCGCAGATGATGACCAGTGCGATCGCGAAGGAGATGAGTCTTCCGTTCGACGAGGCCGAAAAACTTAAGATTCGGACCGGTCTCGGCTCGCTGTCATTGCCGAGTCCACAGCTTCAGGCGGTCCGACCGATCCTCGAGAGCCTGGCGACCGAGATCGAACGCTCGCTTGACTTCTATTTTTCTACCCTGAAGTATTCCAAAAAACTCGATGCCGTCATTTTTTGTGGCGGAGGCGCAAATACGCAGGGAATGCTCCCGTATTTTTCCCGTCGGCTTCGCCAGAATATCGAGTTCGGGAATCCGTGGACGAACGTGCGCTTCGGGAAGCGGCTTCCGCCGATTGATCACAATTGTTCCGTACAGTATTCGACCGTTATCGGTCTCGCCTTGCGAGGCCTCGATGAATATGAAGGTATCTCTTAACCTCCTTCCGGAGGAAAACAAGATCGCTCTTGCGAGAAAGCGGTTCGACCGCTTCCTGTTCAGGCAGGCCGTATTGTTCTTTTCGGTCGTCGTGTTCTATATGATCGTGCTCTGGAGCGTGTATTATATTGTTCATGAGAACCGCGCGTTTATCGAATCTGCCGAGATACAGTTGGCGAACGCGAGTCTCGAATCGAAGGAACTCGCACAGTACGAGTCGAAGTTTCGCGACGCGAACGCTCTTTCTTCGCGGGCGAACGCTTTCTTCGGTTCGCATCCGGATTGGACCGGATTTCTGAAGCGGATGGACCGGCTGGTTCCACCGAATGTCGCACTGACCGCCCTAACCACTAAGGGATCGAGGATTTCCCTTTCCGGAACCGCGAAGACGCGTGACGATTTTCTTGCGCTCGGATCGGCATTGAAAGGGGACGAATGTTTTTCCGACTTCCTGATTCCGGTGTCGAACCTTTTTTCGGAAAAAAACGTCGATTTTCAGATGGATTTTTCGGTGAGAGAACAGTGTCTTATCGGTGACGGAACACTATGAACGTACGCATGACAAGATTCGAGAGACCGCTTCTCCTGTATGCCACGACACTGGTCGTCGGGAGCGTCGTGCTGTTCTTTCTCGCCACCAAACCGCTCAAGGAAAAGATCGTCGCCGAGAATGACGAGATTCAGAAATTTTATGCGAAAACCGAGAACGACCAGCGTAAGATTTCCCGACTGCCCGAATTTCGGAATCAGTCGGTCATGATCGGCAATGACGAGTCGAAACTTCGGCTCATGCTGCCGGAAAGTCGGGTCGTCGATTTCATACGCGAAGTCGAAGGTATCGCGAAGTTCACCCGTGGAACGGTGACGATCGCGAAGGGCGACAGTCTCGAAGAAATCCGCAAGGCGACGGCTTCGGCGCCCGAAGGTGACGGAAAGTCCGACGGAAAGGTCGGTTTCGATCCTTTGAAGGGACTTCCGGACGGGAAAACGATCGGGCTCACGCTCACGTTTTCGGGAGCGTATGCCGATGCCGTCGATTTTCTCCATAAGGTCGACACTTCCCCATATTTTCTCGACGTACTTTTCCTGGAAATCCGACCGATCGAGGCTGAACGGGATTCCGGGGCCATCCGTACGGACGTGTTTTCCGCTTTTGGAACGAGGATTCCGACGGTCGTGAAAAAGACGCCGTCAGACCGGAAAGTGGAGGTGGTCCTCTCTATCGTCGTCTACCTGGAATAGTCTATGAGATTCGATATGCAAAAACTTTCCCAGCTCTCGTTTCAGGACATGCTCCCGCCGCTTACTCGATATTCCAAATGGATTTTCGTGTTCCTGTTCCTTGTCGCGCTTGGCTCCGGAATGCTTATCTGGTATCGGAACATCTATCAGGGCGGCTGGTCTGACGAGGTCAAACGGCAGTACATGGAGAGTACGTTCCGTGAGACATCGTTCCGCGACGAGTCATTCAGGGGTGCTATCGATTCGGTATCCCGTCGGGCGGAATCGTACCGGACGGACGAAAGGGTGAAAAAAGACATATTCGCGCCATTCCCTGGCATGGCGGATGGTTCCTCATCGGGAAACAGATAAACCGCGCGGTTTGACGTGACCTGTCTTCCGTCGTATCCTTTCACGATATGGAAGAGTCCAGGGAACAGCGAATCGGATCCGCTCTCTCGGGTGAGAGCGCGTTCCGGACCCGACAGGCGATCGAGGCGATTTATTCGCCTTTTTTTCGCTCGTGGAACGAAGTTACGCCGTTGCCGAAGATCGTGCGGGATCGGCTTTCCGAGTCGGTTCCATGGAACATGCTTTCGGTCGTCATCATCCTGCCAAGCGCATCGGGCGATGCCTGGAAGGCCTTGCTGGAAACCGGCGACGGGAACCGGATCGAGTCCGTACTCATGCGCAACAGTCGCGGACAGTTTACGGTCTGCGTGTCGACTCAGGTCGGGTGCGCCATGAACTGTGCGTTCTGTGCGACCGGAAAACTCGGTCTTGAGCGGAATCTTTCCCAAGACGAGATCGTAGATCAGGTCCGCGCCCTTCGGGAATTCGTGTCGGATTCCGGCCTGACGGGAGAGATCACGAACATCGTCCTCATGGGTATGGGAGAGCCGCTCGCGAACTACGAGGAAGTCCGCGGCGCACTTCGCTCATTCATCGGGCCCATGGGAATCGGAACGACGAGAATAACCGTCTCGACGGTCGGCCTGCTTTCCGGCCTGGAAAGACTCATCTCCGATCACGAATGGCCGCCGGTCCGTATAGCCATCTCGCTTCATGCCGCGGACGAGAAGACGCGCGCCGGAATCATGCCGACGACCGCCTCGGGATTTTTTGACGGGTTGGTCGACTGGTCACAACGATACATGGATGCGTTTCCCGAGAAAAGACGCCACCTCACACTTGAATATCTGTTGCTCTCCGACATAAACGATACCGAGGAAGACGCGCGAAAACTTGTCTCGCTGACGCGGCGTATCGGAAAAGTCCGGGTCAATCTTATACCGTACAACGTGACTGACAGCGGACTCGTCGGGAGCAGCGGGAATGCCGTTCATCGGTTTCGGGACCGGCTTAAGGCAGGCGGCGTGACCGTGACCATCCGGAAGTCGCAGGGTGGGGATATAGCCGCGGCATGCGGACAGCTTGCCGGAAAAGCCGACTGACAGATGACGATGAATCAGGTCCGTTCTCTCGTTGTCCGGTCAATGTTATTTGTTGTCTGATGTATGACGAAAAAATACCTCATCCGTACGTTCGGATGCCAACAGAATACCGCGGATTCCGAACGGATCGCTTCCATGTATGAGGCGCGCGGTTTCGAACAGACCGACAGCCTGGCCGAGGCCGACCTGGTCGTCATCAATACCTGCATGGTGCGCGAGCAGGCCGAGGAACGCGTGTACGGACTCGTGCGTACGATACGGAATGGCGAGGGAAAGCCCGATGCCGAGATCGTCGTGACCGGCTGTCTCGTGGGCGCCGCCTTGCGTGAGCCGTCGGGAAAGATGGCAAAGAAGGTCGTATCCAGATTGCCGGACGTGACGCTTCTGCCGATAGACGAGGTCGGATTCGAACACCTGCCGAAGCGCGCCGACAGCAGACTCGCATCCGTCGTCATCGGTAACGGCTGCGGCAATTTCTGCGCCTACTGTATCGTTCCGTATTCCCGCGGTGCGGAATCCTCCCGACCGTTCGCCGAGATTCTTGAGGAAGTCCGTCTGGCGGTCGCCGATGGAAAGGACGAGATCCTCCTCCTCGGGCAGAACGTCAATTCGTACGGTTCCGATTTTCTTCGCGAACGGATCGCGGAACAGGAACCGTATCGCCTGCCCGACGGTCGGGAAGTGGCTCCGGTCATGGTGAAACATCTCGGGAAACACCGCATCCCGACCCTTTTTCCACATTTGCTTGAAGCGGTCGCCACGACGCCCGGTGTCTCGAAGGTCTCGTTCCTTTCCTCGAACCCCTGGGATTTTTCCGACGAGCTTATCTCGGTTATCGCGGAAAACGGCAATATCGATCGCCTTCTGCATCTGCCGATGCAGTCGGGAAGCGACGCGATACTTCGCGCCATGAACCGGTGGTATACGCGAGACGAATACCTGTCACTCGTCGAAAAGATCCGGATGGCCGTGCCGGACGTCCGCTTTACGACCGATATCATTGTCGGCTTTCCGGGCGAGACGGAGCGCGATTTCGAGGACACACTCGATATCGCGAGGCGCGTGAGGTTCGAGAAAGCGTATCTGGCACGATACTCGCCGCGACCCGGTACCGCTTCGGCGAAGCTCGATGATGACGTGCCGCGCGAAGAAAAAGTCCGTCGATTTCACGAACTCGATCGTATCGTGCTTACTCTTGCTGGTAGGGCTCATCTGTTGGAGAAGTAGGGAAAAACCTACAAGACATCCGCTTTCGAAAGGCGGATGTTTTTCCAGATGTTTTTCCAATTGTTGACACGGAAGCCGTTTCGTAGTATTATTGTATGTCGGAATCCTCCTTAACAGAAAGAAACTTCCAGTCTTGCGCCGGAGGCGGGCAACGTTCTGATATTTTCATATACACAACCATAAAATTCACGAATCATGACAAGAAAATCGAGAAAATCGAGCGCAACGTTGGCATCAACGTGTATCGGAACATTCGCAATCATTTCGGCCGTTTTTATGGTCGAATCCGTTTGCAACGGATTTCCGAAAAATCTGTTGCCGACGGATCGGATCGCGGCGTATCCGGTCGTGGCAGCCACACTTATCTTCGAAGCCATATCTTTGCTGCTGTGCGCAGCGATGTTGATCCGCTTCGGTGGCGGCGCGCAACAAGGCGTGTACGGCGACCAATCTTCCGTGGTCGACATGCTGATCAGGGGGAACTGGTTGGTCGTGATCCAGGCCGCTATGAACGCTTCCGCGTTGCTGGCACACGGTTTCATCGCGCCGTATGGACCTATGATCGTGTCCGTGAGCGTGCTTGTCGCCATCCTTCTTATGTTCATCAGTCTGAAAAGGTTGATTGAACTTGGTCTGGAACTTCGCCGGTGAAGGCACCAACAATGATCGGGACCGTCCATTTGGCCGGTCCCGTTCGCATTTCCGCTTCCGCCGGCGACGACATAAAGAAAGTGACAGGAGAAGAAGGGGACCGATACGAGGTATCGGTCTCTTCCTATTTTCAGGCGTTTGAACCGATCGGAGTCGGAATAATCATCCTGTGGGATATGTAGGAGTTGAATTCTTAACGGCATGAAAACGACCGTTTTAGAACGTGTTCTATGATGGAAAGATCTGAACGTTGGCAGACTCTTCGGGCCGCCGGTGAGCCGGAGAGGCATGTAGCATGATTATGCGACCGTCAGTTGGTGTAACGTTTGGTTTGATGAAAGAAGGGGAAAATTATCGTGAGGGATGCGGTTTTTATACAATGAGCGGATGGAACTCGCGTCGATCAGGTCGTGTTTCGGCATTTCTGTTTCCGACAGACTCTTGAAAGAATCGGTTCAGAGAGTACAATGGAGATAATTCGGCTACTTCATTCATCATCAAGTCTATGCTTCCGAAACGGAGGTCCGTGTTTGTTCGGTCCGCGTTGATCGTTGTAATCCTGTTCGTAGCGGTCGTCGGGCTACGTTTGATACTCAGCCGACCGGCGCAGGCGCAAACAGTTGACGATGAGATCATTTCCGAGTCGCAGACATGGTATGCGGGCGAACAGCATGTTTTCCGAAAGTCCGTCATCATCCAAAACGGCGCCAAACTGACGATCGAGCATGGTGTCAGTATCGTCTTCGCCGGCGATTACGAATCGGACGGTCTGCAGGTGTTCGAGGTCCAAGACGGAACGATAGAGGCGATCGGGACCGAGTGGGATCCAATCGTCTTCAAGAAACAGAGCCAGGACTCGGCATTTTCGCTGAGTTTCAGAGCCAGCAAAGATTCTGCCGCGTCCCAGTTCCAATTTGTGCGTATCGAGGGGGGAGGCGAACGCGCTCAGCGGATATATCCGACGTTTCAGGATCGACTTGTCAATACGGCGTACGCTCGGGAATACTTTGAAGTGAACGCCGCGGTCGTATTCGTATCGGGAGATGTCTCGATACGGGACTCCGTTTTTTTGAACAGTGGTGGTGCCGATGTTTTCGTTCCGGTTTACGAATGGTATGAAACGGACAGGGAGTGCGACGTGTTTCGTTTCAATACGTCGCATTTGAGGATCGAGCATTCTGATTTCACAGGTTCATCTGATGTATATGCGTTTCTGACAGAACATCCGGATTGTAATGCGAACAGCTTCGTGACATTTCGGAACAACTGGTATGGCTCGAAAAGTGGCCCCCGTCAGAGGGACGATGTCGACAACCGGGATGCCAAGCTGTTTTATGGACAACTGAGCGATAGCGACTTCAGTCAAACCGAGCTTTTCGCCGTCTGTCGAACCTGCGCGTCCAATGTGTTGTTTCTTCCGGGGATCAAGGCGAGCCGACTCTATACGGATACCGATCGCGGAACGGTCGATACGGTGTGGCCGCCGACGTTGTTCAGCAATGATCTTTCCGATCTCGCGCTTGATGCGGACGGAAACAGTATGAACGAAATATACACAGACGATGTCCTCGAGTCGGCAGGGACCTCGAACTTTTACAAATCGTTCATCGCGGACCTGGAGCAACGGAAGCAGGACAGGATTATCAATGACTTTGTCCCGTTCGCGTATGATTGGCGGATGAACGTGAAGGACGTGGCGTATGGGTATACTCCGTATCCCGGAGACTACAAGTCACTGACGGACGAAGCGTCGTATCTCGCGCAGTCATCAAAAACCGGGAAAGTGACCATCGTCGCGCATTCGAACGGCGGTCTGGTCGCCAAGGAGCTCCTGATACAGTTGGAGGAAATGGGTGAGGAGGGACTGGTGGATCGGGTTATCTTCGTCGGGACGCCGCAATTGGGAGCGCCGATTTCCATCCTGTCCTTTTTGTACGGATACAACGAGGCGTTGGTCGGAGGGTTGCTGGCATCACGGAAGGATGCCCGGGAGCTTGCCGAGAATATGCCCGGCGCGTACGGATTGCTTCCTTCGCAGGAATATTTCAAACGGACGGAGCAGCCGCTGGTATCGTTCCTGTCGGAACATACCCGATACAAGATGTTTCGTGACGGATACGGTGGAAGTATCGACGATTGGGATGAGCTTGTCGATTTTTTGACCAGCGGCAATGATGATCGAGTAAAACCGGATAAAGGTGACGTTGAATACGAGAATATCCTCAACGGTACGCTGTTGAATATGACGGAGCCGGTAAAAAAAGAGCTTGATGCCTGGACACCGCCTTCGGGAGTGGAGGCTATCCAAATAGCCGGATGGGGACTCGATACGATTCGAGGAGTCGACTATGCGGAACGGAAGAAAGCGACGTGCTACGCGGCATTGGGAGGCATCGTCCCGTCATGTATCGAAGGTGATGAATATGTGCCGGTGTATGAGCCGAAGTTTACCGTCGATGGTGATGCGGTCGTGACGGCGCCGAGCGCCCTTATGCTGGAAGAAGCGCCGAACGTGAAAAAGTATTGGGTTAATCTGTGGGATTATAGCAAAAAACATGTATTTAATTTAAATCATGCCGATATATTGGAGGCTGATTCGTTACGCACTTTCATATTGCAACTAACAACTAGGACAGCAAATGATGCTGCAATGCCGGAATATATTAGTACAACGCGACCATCCGATTATGAGAATGCACAGCCTCGAATCCGCATGTCGCTCTATTCTCCGCTTACCGTTCGCCTGACCGATGCGGCAGGGAATCATACCGGCCGAGCCGGGGCCGGGGCGAACGTTCCGTATGTTCAGGAGATACCTGGAAGTGTCTATCACGAGTTCGGTGAGCGGAAGTACGTCACGTTTCCGGCCGGCGAACCGATCACTATCGAACTGGATGGCTATGAGACCGGATCCTATACGCTGAAGTTCGAGGAAGTGTCTGTGACTCCGACAGGGGAAGAGACCGTATCCCATACGGCGTTCGAATACCTTCCCGTTACGCCCGAGACGACCGTGAAGTTAACGGTCCCCGAGGAGGGGCTGTCGGGACTTTCGAATCTTGAAGCGGACGTGAACGGAATCGCGCCCGGAGGGGAATATGTGGTCGCCCCGGTTCAAAACGGCACGGCAACGCTGGTCGCGGATTCGGCCGCTCCGGTGACGACGGTGTCGCTTTCCGGAATACAAGGTGCGAATGGATGGTATACGGATACGGTTACGGCGACGCTCTCAGCCGATGACGGTGCCGGTGGGAGCGGCGTTGCTCGGACGGAGTATTCGTTCGACAATGGTCGAACGTGGAACAACTCCGCCGGTCCGATTCCGATCATCGTTGAAGGCACAAGCACGCTTTCGTATCGATCAATCGACGCGGTCGGGAATCTCGAAGCAGCCAGGTCCGCGGAGGTGAAGATAGACCGGACGGCCCCGGAGGCGAAGATCGGGTTTGACGGTTCTGCCCGCTCGATACGCGTATCGGGATCGGATAATCTGTCGGGCGCGGTGACCGTGACGGCTACGGAAACGCCGAAGCCGAAAGATAAAAAGAGCGTCCGTGTCACCGCGACGCTTGTAGACGATGCGGGACACAAGACCGTTGTGACGTTCGACAAGAAGGAGGCGATCGGTGGGGAAGTGGAGGTCGTACCGCTGTCAGTCGCGTACGATGGCCGGTCTTCGGGTATTGCTGGCACGGAAGCGGACTATCGGTGGTTCGTCGGCCTGGCAAAGAGGGGGTACCTCTTCCTGACGTCGAACCTGCAGACCGCGAAGGAACAGCTGGAAACGGCCTATTTTCCGTTTTCGGACCAGACCCTGATTCTTCGGTATCCGAAACGGCTGACGAGGAACGCGCCGATGCCGAAAGCGGAATGGCTCTCCGGACTGGTTATCCCGGGATTCGAGACAAAGAACGGTTCGTTGAATATGGTATATTAAAGGGGATACAATAATGAAAAATATGAAAAAAACATATTGGTGGAGAGTAATACTTTTAGTGTTTTCCCTTTCTATTATTGGCTACTGGTACCTAGCTGTTTCAATTGATGAGCTTGGTTATTATAATCATTATACGAAGCCGCTCTTTTTCACTTCTATTTCCTTGCTTCTCGTCACGCCTTTCCTTTTCTTCGTACGTGACGAGGTATTCAAGAAATGGCTGTGGTTCGCTTCTGGTATCGGATCAACGTACAGCACACCACCACGGATTCTCATTGGACGGTGCTCACCAACACAAACACTTGGCGTGACGTCTGGGAACGGTTCCCCCTGGCC
>CAINXS010000055.1 GCA_903854995.1 Candidatus Moraniibacteriota bacterium
CGTCATTGTGCCGAAGGGGAGATTCGAACTCCCACACCCTTGCGGATACAGCGCCCTGAACGCTGCGTGTCTACCAAGTCCACCACTTCGGCCTATTATTGTTTTCAATTTGCGGACTCGCCCCGCATTCGCGGGGCGCCCGGCGCATGCCGGGCGAACCCCCATGTCCTTGCGAACGCTGGCACCTGAAGCCAGTGCGTCTACCAATTCCGCCACCTCGGCAAATTTTACTGCCCTACCGTCACATTATTCAATGGCTCTGTTGTTTCATCGCTGATTGAACCAGGCAGGCTCCCGGATTTCATTCCGAAAAAGCGATGACCATAGGCCAATGAAACGATTTCCTCCTCTATACTAGCATCTTTTTCAACTTCTCCACCATGACGACCGGCGTCGGATCGATGCCGTATGCCAGTGCCAGATGATAGGAAGTGAAGTCGGCAAGAAGAAGAGACGAGAATACCCTATTAAACACGTTTTCTCCTTCCATGTCAAGTATTTCTACGGAAACGCCTTGTTCACGCAATAATCCGGCCGTCACCTCGAAACGCTTCAGGTTCTTCGGATGGTCTTCCGAATCCCGAAGCATGATGACCTGGAACGGTCCCTGCGGAAGCGTATACCCGACCATCTCGTTGTGATTGAGCTCGGGAAAAAAGTTCCAGAACGCCGTCGATTTCGAGTTCTCGTTGAACTTGATCTTCCAGACCATCGCGACGGACTTGTACCGGGGCGAGGCATAGACGACCGGCGTCTTCCCCTCGCATTTCGCCGCCAGGGATTTTCCGGCCTCTTCGAGTTCCGAAAGCCGCGACTTGAGATATTCCGCCCCGCTTTCCATCTCCTCTCGCATATCCGGCGCCAGCCCCTCGTTCACGAGCACCTGATACAGCGCGCCGAAGAAGTAGCCCGTCCCGAGTCGCGGCTGGAAATCAGGGAAAGGAATCGGAAGTTTCACGTGCGGAATCCCCTCGCGGAGACACACCTCCTCTATCTTCCCGCCGCTCGAAATGCCGATGGACGGAAGCTTTTCGGCGATAGCCGCCTCGAACGACTCAATGGTCTCTTCGGTATTGCCGGAATATGAGGCGAACACATTGAGCGATTGCTTGGCTTCCCAGGGGAGCTCATAAAATCGGTTCTGATAGATCGACACAGGCTCCGACAACAATCCCCGGCTCGCGAGGTCGGAAAGATAAATACGGAAGATATTCCCCGGCAATGCCGAACCACCCATGCCGGAAATCATCACCGATCGGAGACCGGAATGGTCTGGAAATCGGACATCGCCGGCCAACCGCATCCCTTCCGCGAACTGATCCGGGCTCTCGAATATCATCCGACGGAAATCGGACGGATCCTGTACGTTGTTCATAGGTTTTTGTTATCCTCGGCGACGATATGACGCCCGACGATTATTTGTTCCAAACACGCTTCGTATCGATATACCACCTCCCTATGCCGGAAAATCTCGACGAGGAATTATTCGCGCTCCGGATATCCCATCCCTTGACCCCGTCCGACATGACATAGAACACATCCGGACTGTACAGGAACACAGCGGGATTCTTCTGCGAAAGCAAAGAAAGGAACGACCCGAGCAACTCGTCGCGCTTCGCGGGATCGGACTCCTCCCGAAGCTTGAGCAGCGTATCGTCAGCGTCCGTATCGTCGAACATCGCGAGATTGAGACCGGGATCGTTTTTCTCGCTCGAATGCCAGAAGGAATAGAAATCGGGGTTCACCCCCATCTCCTCACCGTAAAGCAACGCTTCATACTCGCGGGGACGGATGATGTCCCGGTTCAGCTCGGGAAGCGGCATGACTTTTACCGTTACGTCCGCACCGACCTTGCGCCACTGAGCCACAAGCAGGTCCGCCGTCAGACGGAGCTCCGGCCAGTCCGGAACCCGCAGATCGAACGCAAGACGGTCCTCGCCTTTCTTCCGTATGCCGTCAGAGCCTTTCTTCCACCCCTTTTCCTCGAGGACCCGGTCGGCGCCGTCGATATCGTATGAGACGGAAGTGAACGAGGGATTACCCTCCATGAAGGACAAAAACGGCGACGAAGCCGCCACGCCGTGACCGGCAAGCGCGTCACGGACGAGTGTTTCTCGATCGGTTGCCATCGAAAGCGCCTGCCGCACCTCGGCATAGGCGAGCGGGACGCTCTTCACGGGATTGAAGAAGACGGAGAAGACGCGAGGGAGGTGGAATCCGTGCACGGTGACACCCTTTTTCCCTATGAACGATCTCCCCTGTTCCGAAGAAAGCGGGCTCATCCCCATGATCTCTTTCCTATTGTACGAGGCGATCATCGTCTCCTCGTCCGGATAGAAACTGAACGCGAGTTTTCCGATGTACGGCTCGCCGCCGACATACCCCGGAAACGATCGGAGTTCGTAGGAAAGGATATTGCCTTCCGGATCCTTTTGAAAATCAAGAAAGCGGTACGGTCCGGAACCGACCGGCGAAAGGTTGGCGTCGGCGAGCGCGAACCGCTCGGGAGAAACCGTGTCCCAGATATGTTTCGGCAGGATACCGACGGTAAGGTGTTCCGGGAAACCGAAATAGGCCTTCTTCAGAAGAAACGCGACCGTCCTCGGGTCCCGGACTTCCACGTCCACACCCTGCCATTTTTGGCGTATCGGACTGCGATACGCGGGATCCTTGATCGCATCGATGGTGAAAGCGACGTCCTGTGCGGTCACCGGTTCGCCGTCATGCCAGGTCGCCCCGTCACGTACCGTGACGACATAGGTCATGCCATCATCGGAAACGTCTATCTTTTCGGCGAGACGGTTCACGATCCGACCGTCGCCGTCGTATCCGGTGAGGCCGGAATATATCACGGAGACGAGATCGTCATCGGCCGCGTTCGCGGAAGACAGGACGGGATTCACATATCGCGGTTGCCCGACGATCCCCTCCACATATCGACCTCCGGAAGCCGGCATCTCTCTGGTCGCCGCGATATACCCCGCGCCGACCCAGAACAGGAGCGCGCCGATGAATACGACGGCAAGAACGGAAACGATTGCCCGGTCCCGAAAACGGAGCGCCTTCCAAAGGGCTGCTGGACCGAACTCTTTCAATGTCGGAACGACGTCTTTCGGTACGATACTCGTGTATTACGGATTATCCGCGGCTTTCGATCGGAATCGGGACCGCGGGAACCGGAAACGTTCGAGATCGACGTCCCGAACGCCCGTGATGACCTACGCAAGCTTCGCGTTCAAGATCGCGAGGATCAGGAACGCCGCACCGAGCGCGACCGACGCATAGAAGAGAAACTTCTCGACTCCCCGCTTCGTATAGTACCCGCCGAAATCACCGCCGAACGAAAGTCCGGCATCGGTGCCCCGGTTCTGAAGAAGGATGGAGACGATCAACAGAACGGAAACGACGGCTTGTACGAGAAGGAGGGGCTTCATACGGTCGAAAAAGAAAGAAAAAAGCGCTTCGGCTCTTTGGAAAGTGTACCCGAAATGCACCCATGCGTCAAAGAAAATCAGATATTTTGCCTTATAATAGGGAAAATTCTTCGGTCGAAGAGACGGAACCGAGGGAACGGGACTGCCCGCGACGCCCCTGCCGATACACGCTCAGGAGCAGCCCGGCGATGGTGAATGAGGCAAGAAGGGAGCTTCCGCCATAGGACAGGAACGGTGCCGGCAACCCGGCCACAGGCAAAAGCCCCATGTTCATACCGATATTGATGAATATCTGGATGATGAAATAGATCTGCGCACCGACCGCGATCAGATACCCGGCATTGTCGCGCGCGCATGCGGCGATTCTCCAGGCACGAAACAGGAACACCCCGTAGCACAGAAGGATCGCCCCGGAACCTATCAGCCCGAGCTCCTCCGTGACCGTCGCGAAAATGAAGTCCGTATGCTTCTCCGGAAGGAAATTCAGCTGGGACTGCGAACCGTAGCCGACTCCTTTTCCGGAGATGCCGCCCGATCCGACCGCTACCATCGCCTGAAGCACGTTGTATCCGCTTCCGCGGGGATCCGATTCCGGATGAAAGAATATCTCTATACGGTCCCGCTGGTATCCCTCGAGAAAGAACCATCCCGCCGAAGCGACCATGACGCCCGTAAGCAGCAGGACGAAGATGTGTCGGATACGTATTCCCGAAACCAGGATCATACCTCCCCAGATCGCCATGAGCGTGAGCGCCGAGCCGAGGTCTGGCTGCTTCAGGACGAGGAATATGAGAAAGGACGAGAGAACCAAAGACGCGATGATCCGGACCCACTCCCCGAGCTCGGAACGCTTCTCGATGATGAATCTCGCCAGAAAGAGAATCAGCGCGATCTTCACCGCTTCGACCGGCTGGAATCGGACGAAACCGAGCGATATCCATCCGGACGTCCCGTTGACCGTCCGTCCGAACAGGAGGACGAGGACGAGCGCGATGATTGACAGGAAATAGAAATGCGTACCGTACCGGACAAGGTGCCGATAATCGAGGAACTGAAAAAAAACCATGAATGCGATTCCGATCATGCCGAAAATCAGCTGCCGGAGAAAGTAGCTGCCGGACAATGACCACGGATTCCCCGTCACGGAAAGGCTGTACAGGGAAAGCAGCCCTGCCCCGAATATGAACAGGGCGGACAGGACCAGGAGCCAATCCGTTTCAAGAAGGCGTTTGACCATATCGACAGAAAGCGGTTAACAGTGAACAGATAGCGATACGACCGATCGCACATCAAACGGACTTACGAAAAGACCACCAACGGAAAACGCTTTCCAAAAATTAATCATGAGCACCGTCGTTCCCTGTTTTCTGTTCCCTGTTATTTGTTCGATGTTCATTGAAGACTCTGAAACTGTTCGTTGCCGGACCGATACCGTTCGATGAAGTTCTGCTCGTGATAGAAATCGGTATCCGCGACCGTCTCGACGGAGACCACCTCGCCCGGAATCGCCTTCGGCCAACGCAGGGTGAAGTCCCGTATATCGCCGGCAAGAAGCGTGTTCACCTCCGTCTGATTGAGCGCGATCGGCGTTCCCGACGCGTTCCGAAGGATCACCTTCACCGTGACGGCACGGAAATCGAACGAGCTGTCGTTCCGCAACGTACCGAACACTTCCCCATAAAACGGACCCGAGGAAAGCTTGTCGAACCGCGTGCGATACAGGGAAAGTTTCGGGCGTTCCTGATAGCCGGAGAAACGCTGCCATGCCGCGTCGCGGAACGTGATATCCACGGATGTCGGCACGCCCGTCGTCGCCACGCCGACGACCAGGAGCGTCTTCGTTTCCTGCGGCAGGATGGAGTCGGTACCGGAAACACGGCCCACTTCCTTTCCGCCTGCATCGCGAAGCGAGATATCATAGATAATTTCCGAAGCCCCGATGGTATCGTTCGGATTGTATACTTTCCCGACCACATCGTATTCCGAAACGGAATTCCCCGGCACCGCGACCGCTTCACGTACGACGAACGGCTCGGGATTGAACACCTCGGGACAGGCACCGCACCGACCGCCGCAGTCTATACCGGTCTCTCCCTGGTTTTTCTTTCCGTCGGTACAGGTAGGAGCGGTACGCAGCATGAAATACAGTCCCGTCCCGACGACGGCCACGAATGAGATCACCGCCGAAATGATCCTGACACGCCGCATCAGACGCCCGGAAGCATCCATAAGAATATCGAGAAACGATTAGTACATCAGCCGAACCGACCGTCCGAAGACCGTCTTCCGGCTGACACTAGACCATTCTACCACACACAGAAAAAACGGCCTTGCGGGCCGTCTTCGAAGTCAATCTCGCTCTCTCTGAAAATCATGGTCTTGGCGGCGGCCTACTCTCCCCCGCCATTACAGCGAAGTACCATCGGCGCTGACAGGCTTAACTGCCGAGTTCGGAATGGGATCGGGTGTACCCCCGTCGCAAAAGCCACCAAGACTATGATTTCCAAAGAGGTCGGGAGCTTCCTGTTGTCAACCGAAAAAAGGAAAGTCTAGAAGGTATGTGGACATATTAGTACTTCTCGACTCAACCCCTCGCGGGGCTTCCATCTGAAGCCTATCAACCTCGTCATCTCCGAGGATATCCTTTCCATGCAAGCATGGAAAACTGCCTTATCTTGAGCCTGGCTTCCCGCTTAGATGCTTTCAGCGGTTATCCTACCCGAACATAGCTACCGAGCAGTGCTCCTGGCGGAACAGCTCGTACACCAGAGGTTCGTTCTTCCCGGTCCTCTCGTACTAAGGAAGAGATCTCTCAAGCAGTGGCGCCCACAGCAGATAGGAGACCAACCTGTCTCACGACGGTTTGAACCCAGCTCACGTACCGCTTTAATTGGCGAACAGCCAAACCCTTGGGACCTTCTCCAGCCCCAGGATGCGATGAGCCGACATCGAGGTGCCAAACCTTGCCGTCGATATGGACTCTTGGGCAAGATCAGCCTGTTATCCCCAGGGTAACTTTTATCTGATGATCTTCCACGCTCCTACGAGCGATGGTCGGTTCACTAACTTCTTCTTTCGAAACTGATCGACTGATCGGTCTTTCAGTAAAGCTGGCTTGTGCGTTTGCGCTATCGGCCCGATTTCCATCCGGACCTAGCCAACCTTTGTAAACGCCTCCGTTGCCTTTTAGGAGGCGACCGCCCCAGTCAAACTACCCACCAGGCACTGTCCCCCCGCCGGATTCACGGCGGCAGGTGAGAAGCGACACTTTTGCAGGGTGGTATTCCATTGTTGGCTCCGCCCCGACCGAAATCGGGGTTTCAAAGCCTCCCACCTATGCTCGGCAACAAAAATATCGCGTCAATACCAAGTTATAGTAAAGCTCCATGGGGTCTTTTCGTCTTGCTGCAGGTCGACGGCATCTTTACCGTCATTGCAATTTCACCGGGATCTTCGTTGAGACAGTTTCCAACTCGTTACACCTTTCATGCGGGTCAGAACTTACCTGACAAGGAATTTCGCTACCTTAGGACGATTATAGTTATCGCCGACGTTCACCGGCGCTTCGGGGATTGGCGTGAACCGCTCCCGTTAACGTTCCGGCACTGGTCAGGCGTCACCCCCTATACTTCCCCTTGCGGGTTTGCAGAGAGCTGTGTTTTTGATAAACAGTCGCTTGGAAAACTTTCGCTGCGGCCGACCCTTACGGGCCGGCAAGACATCTTGCGAACGTACGTCTAGCTTTTTTGCCGAGTTCCTTAACGAAGACTCTCCCGTTCACCTTAGGCTACTCGCCCAGTTCACCTGTGTCGGTTTGCGGTACGGATGCGCATATACGAACCTTAGAAGCTTTTCTTGGCACCTCGCTCCCTTCCCTTTTCCCGCATTGCTGCGGAAATCGGAACGTTCCTCGGACTGATGCCCCGTGGATTTGCCTGCGGGACATCCTCGAAACGCTCACATCAATCCAATAAGATGCGGAAGGTACAGAAATGCGTCACTCCATCGAATATATACACAGTGCAGGAATATTGACCTGCTCTCCATCGACTACGCCTTTCGGCCTCGCCTTAGGACCGACTGACCCTGGGGCGATCAACGTGGCCCAGGAAACCTTGAACTTTCGGTGTGTGAGGATCTCACTCACATTGCGGTTACTCATTCCAACATTCTCACTTCCGTACGCTCCACGGGGGGTCGCCCCACCCGCTTCGACGCATACGGAACGCTCTCCTACCGACCGGCATAAATGCCGGTCCCGCAGCTTCGGTACCATGTTTGAGCCCCGTTACATTGTCGGCGCGAAGTCTCTAGACTAGTGAGCTATTACGCACTCTTTAAAGGATGGCTGCTTCTAAGCCAACCTCCTAGGTGTCAAAGAAACTTCACTTCCTTTCCCACTGAACATGGATTTTGGGACCTTAGCTGGCGGTCTGGGCTGTTTCCCTTTTGAGTTCCGAGCTTAGCCCCGGAATTCTGACTGCCCTGATAACATACCTCGGCATTCGGAGTTTGGTTGAAGACCCTACGGCAAGCCGCGAATCCTCATCCAGTAGCTCTACCTCCGAGGCAGAGTGTCAGGACGCTAGCCCTCAAGCTATTTCGGAGAGAACCAGCTATTGCCGAACTCGATTGGAATTTCTCCTCTACGCTCAAGTCATCCCCGAGAGTCGCACGACTCGTGGGTGCGGGCCTCCACGCGGTTTTACCCGCGCTTCACCCTGCTCAAGCGTAGCTCGTCCGGCTTCGGGTCTTGTCCACGCGACGATCGCCCTTATCAGGCTCGCTTTCACTGTGTCTCCGGAGTTTTTACCCCCTTAGACATGCCGCGTAGAACAAACTCGTTGGATCGTGCTACAAAAAGCACGCCGTCACCCCGGCTTGCGCCGAAGCTCCGACTCTTTGTTAGCATGTGGTTTCAGGTCTATTTCACCTCCCTTTCGGGATACTTTTCACCTTTCCCTCACGGTACTAGTTCGCTATCGATCTCGAATGATATTTAGCCTTGGAAGTTAGTGCTCCCAGATTCAAACGGGATTTCTCCGGTCCCGCCCTACTTGGGTACGACTGCATCCGACACCGTTTCTTTTCGCGTACGGGACTATTACCCCCTTTGGTTCGTCTTTCCAGACGCTTCCGCTAAGAAACGGTGCGGGACCCCGGTCAACCGAGTCCAATCGCCCCGCAACCCCATCCGGCAAGCCGGATGGTTTAGGCTCTTCCGGTTTCGCTCGCCACTACTCCCGGAATCTCATCTGATTTATTTTCCTCCTGGTACTAAGATGTTTCAATTCCCAGGGTGCGCTACACGACCCTATGAATTCAGATCGTGTTCTTCGACACAAGGTCGAAGGGGTTTCCCCATTCGGACATCCCCGGATCAAAGCTTGCTTGGCAGCTCCCCGAGGCTTTTCGCAGCCTGCTACGTCCTTCATCGCTCATTCGAGTCAAGGCATTCACCACATGCGTCATTAACCTTCTTCTTTCCTTCACTTCGTCCGCAAACGTCCGACGAATCGGATGTTCACGGACAGAAGCGGTTGACAACAGGAAACTTCCGCTCCCTGTCGTCATCTTTCTCCTTTACTTCATTCGCACACGGACCATATCATCGCGAGATGATCGCATGCACGTCTGATAACATTTGCTTGACCTCTCCGACCGTCACCCCTGTTCCCGTTTCCGCCGGCGTCTAGGTTCAGGTTTCGACTGTCGGAATACTGATTGTCAAGATTCATTTGCGCGGAAATGAAAATCAGGGAACGGTTCCCGGATCGACATCTCATCACAAGAGGCCACACCGTCAGACTTTTCGCGAGACAAGTGATTTCCATGATAGGCGAACGCCTGCGACCTGTCAAGTACCGGAAACCACTCCCTTTACCGGCACAAGAAAGGGTGCCCCGAGACCTGATCGGAGCACCTGTGGAACAGACCGCGTTGGCTACGGAGCGGAATTCTCGGTTACCGGCGTCTTGGGTTCCGGAATCGTCTGCGGAGCCGCTTCCGGAGCGGGCTGTGCCGAAGCCGCAGGAACCATATCGGCAGTCGGTGCCGGAGGAGCCGATTTCGCGATGTTGCTTCCGCCACCCTGCAAAGTGTCTATGAACACGCCGATCTGCTTGCGAAGCGTGTCACCCTGTTCGCCGTCCGGGAGGAACCCGAGAATCTTCTTGTACTCGGCGAGCGCGAGGGCGGCCTCTTTCTTTTCCTCATGCAGGAGACCGAGCGCGAGACGGACATCGACCAGCTTCTCGTTGTTTTTGAGGATGTCCTCGTAGATGGACTGCGCCTTATCGAGATCGCCATCGCCCTCGCGAAGCTGATACAGCGTCCCGAGGCTGTATGCGTACGTCACGTTCGACGGCTCGAGCGAAATCGCCTTGGACGACTCGTCGACGGCTGCATCGTATTTCTTGAGACGGGAAAGGACGACGGCGAGGTTATAGTGCGCGATACCGAGATCAGCCTTCTTCTCAATCGCCTGCTCGAAGAATCCCTTCGCCGCTTCGTAGTCGGCCGTCCTTTCAGGGCCGTCGGATTGCTGCTGATCGCCGAGCGCACGCTTCACCTGGCCGAGTTTCACGAGAATGACCGGACTGTTCGGTTCGAGATCGGAAGCCTTCTTGTAATAGTCGAACGACTTCGAGAGCGCGTCACCGGCATAGAGAGAGCTGTTCTCGTAGAGAAGCCCCACGGCTTCAGCGGTCCGGACACTTCCCGGAGCCAGCAAATAGGCCTGTTCCGTCACCTGGATCGCTCCCTTGATAAGGCTCGCGATCTTGTTCGTATCGCGCTCGCCTTCCGGCTTGGCGGCTTCCTGGTTGGCAAGCGATATATAGGTCTGTCCGAGACTGATCAGATACTGCCTTTCACGCGGGTTGAGCATGGAGGCGCGGCCAAGAAGCGTCGCAGCCTGTTCCGTCGCTCCGTTCTCGCGGACGGCAGCTCCTGCCGAAAAATCCGCGACCATCGCCTTCCCGAGGAAGACGAACAGGAACGCGACACCGGCCGACACCACCATGAATACGAACGCGAGCGCGAGTGCAAACTTCGGCGACGCCTTCAGGGAGAGAACGAGATACCGCTCATCAGACCCGCTCTCCCAAAGCACGGTCACAATGGCGAGTGACGCGATGAGCGACGAAAGGATCAGGATCGGACCATTGAACGCCGAGATGAAGCTCGCGATGAAAAACATGATCGCCACACTCCACACGCCGAGCGAGAAGAGCTTGTTCCGACTTTTGTCGTTCGAAAGCAGATAGATTCCGACGCTCACGAACGAGAGGAGCAGCACAAGATATGCGATGGTACCGACCGCACCGATTGTCGAGAGTGCTTCGAGGAAGACGCCGGGTGTCTGGTCAAAACGGAGCGTGAACAACGAATTCTGATTGTACTCGACCGATCGATAGAGCGAGAAGACCGAGCCGTATGTCGCCGGACCGCTGCCCAGGAAGAACTTGTCCCTGACGGCGCTCTTCGCGATATCGAACGCGAATGAGAACTTCGGCATGACCTCGACAGGAAGATTCGTCCGCGCGAGCGGCACGCTACCAAACATGAGGAAGGCAAGAATGATGACGAAGACGACCATGGGAACCCACGCCCATTGCTCAACCGGACGAACGATCTGGGCAAGGACGAATATCAGGAAGAAACCGAGGCCCCCGATCATCACCGGCCAGGAAACGAACGAGTGCAGCGCGAGAAGAAGAAACAGGTTAAGCAGGAGCGCAAGCAATAGGAGGGCCGTCGGAACCCATTTCTTCCACGATGCCACACTGGCATTCTCGTCGCGGAAGATGGCGAAAAGCGACGTCATGAACACGATCGGCGAGACCGAGAGGAACAGCGCCAGGGTCGTGACCGTCCCGAGAAGCGAAATCGGAGCGAACGCTTCGACCGCACCCGGCAGGAAACGGATACCCATGATCACGAGAAAACTCCAGACGACGGCCAGGAACGACGAGACGGACAATCCGCCGAAAATGAGCAGGAAGCGCTTCTTGTTGAAGTGACTCACGATAAGGAAGTATGCGAGCGAGAGCGCGGCGACCGAAAGAAACCCGCGCGACGGATCGCCGAACGCCCCCCAGAACGACCCCCAACGATCGGTCGAGAATATCGTCGCAAGACCGTAAACGACGAGAAACGCGAGTACCGGGATATCGAGCGGCGTACGGCGTATGCGCATCTCCCCGAGCACCACGCCCTTCGAGACCCAACCGACGATCCCGATCAGGATCCATAAATAGAAATAGATCTGCTTCTCGAACGTGATGCCCTGCATGGATAGCCCGGTAAAGAAGATCGGCAATCCGAAGAACAGCGCGACAAGGCTTGTTGTAATGACACCATCGAAAACACCGGCCAGTTTGGAATGCGCCCCCTGGCCCTTTCTCCGGTCAGACGAAGCCTTCGGTTCCGGACTCACGTGATTGGCGGTCACGCCGACCGGGTCAACGCCCACCTTCACCGCACCCTCCGATCCACGGGAGGGAAATTCATTTTCCATATCCATATGCTAGCTCGCTTATTAGATGTGCAAAAACAGACCCTTCCAGTATAGCTGATTTTCAAAGATTCACAAATTTCGAGATGCGGATACGAAAGCGCAACCATTTGGCCCAGGCACTTTGAAACGGAGTGGACGCGAAACGCCTGAAAACCGCCTTTCCAACGTGTTTTTTTACCACCAGTACGCAGATTTCATACCTAACGAATATCACCGGGATTTGAAATTATACCATTTCTAAATGACACCTCCCCGAAACTAATGACCTTCGGCATTCCGGAGCCATCGGATGACAAGTGATCAAGCCCGATGAAACGAACGGAACAAGCGCGGCGTCTTCGTCTCACGAGACCAATATCGATGTCGAAACTGGGGGGCAGATATCGGAATCATGACGGATGAACGGTGCGTGACCAGTCTTCGGACCGCTCTCCTTTTCACGAAAGGGATTTCACAAAAGAATATCAGCGAGACGCTGGTCGTGTCGAGGAAATCGATACGGAGTCGGATCATCACGTATAACCGGGAAGGAAAAGACGGACTGAGAACGAAACGTCCGGTCGACCGAAAGGAAAACTGAAACGGGAAGATGCCACGTTTCAAGAATTGGGCCAAAAAATATCCAAAAGCGACCGGTACTGGTCGGTCTCGCTCATAACGAACTGGTTACAAAAACAACATATCACCATTCCGGAAAGTACGGTCTGGGACCGTATCGACAAATTCGTTTATTCGCGCATGTCGTCCCATCCCCATCCGTACAAGGGCGATACGGCAAAACAGGAGGAATTCAAGAAAGGGCCTCGTGGACGTGCCGACCGGACTGGGCGACTATGAAATTGATCCGGAAGACACCAGGCCGTTCTTACAAAACGAGATGCGATACGGACTTATATCTTGGATTGCTTTGTCTTACTCGTAAAGATGGGAACGCCACCGGACAATCTCTGGCGGATACACTCTCGAAAAGTCGGTTTTTCTTGCGAATCTAGCGCCCTACTGGACTCTCGTCACGAAGTCCGTATCGAGCGTGATATTCTTCTCCGTCTTCGTTCCGTCCGGCGCGATTACCGAAACAGCGATCGGAACAGCCCCCACTCCCGCCTGCTTCTGTATCTTCAGATCGTACGGTATCGCGGTCGTGGCATCCGGCAACGTATATTCCACGACAACTTTCCGGCCCAGTGTCGCGGAAATCCTGACCGGAATCACGAAGGACTTCTTTCCGCGGAAGACGCCGGGGAATTCCGCGTTCCCGTCATTGCCACTCATCGCGGCCAGCCAGCTTCCTTCCGGGGTGAAGATACGGAGCGCCGTCAGCTTGTCTATGCCGGACGGATCGGCGGTCGGCGAAAATTCCACCGTTAACTTCGCTTTCTTTTTCGCACCTGACAAGTCGACGTCATATGAGACCGAATATCCAGAAACGTTTCCCTCTCCGGAAACGTATGCGTTTTCGTCGAGTACCATGAGATAGTCCTCGGTCCAGCCCGCGTCGATATTTCCCGCCCATGTCTCGAAAGTTGAACCGACACCGGAAGAATCCGTCGACACGCCCGCAACCGCCCCGCTTGCAGTCGGAGCAACGGCCTCGGACGCCGGTTCGGCGGCCGCCTGGCCCGTCGCGTCAAGCATTCCCTGCAGCTGCGTCTTCGTCACGCAGACATCCTCGAGGCAGAGCTTGTCCGCGACCAAGGTCCCGAGCGTAAGCTTCCCGCCGAGGAGATCGACGTTCCCCAACGCGTCCTTCCTGATCACGTCACCGAGTTCGAACGTCGAGAAGAACTCCATAAGGGCGAGATGTTCGTCGCGGAGCGTAGTCATTTCGGATTCGATCTGGGCGATGCGGGTCTCGTGGGATAGTGTGGCATTCGACAAGCCGACCGTCTTCTCGAGCGAGAGAATCCGCGAGTCAAGCGTCGTCAGACGACCGGCATCGGGGTCGTCGAGTGCCGCGAGGCGTCCGTCAAGCGTATCGGTTTCCTTCCCGAGTGTCGAGAGGGAATCGCCGACGATCGCCAGCTGGGTATTGACGGAGGACTGGAGTCCGCCGAAAGTCGTCGCATTCATATCGACACCCAGGTCGAGGGTATCGAGGCGGGATTCGAGGGAAGCGGCGACGGCGCCCTGTTCCGCATGCAGTTCCTTCACCGCCTCGACGAGGAGCGCGGTCAGGTTTCCGTAGGCGATACCGTAGCCCTCTTCCTCGCTTCCCGTCACGACTTCGGGGAGAACGCCGAGAACGTCCTGTGCGATGAATCCGATCTGCCGGTCGCCGGCCGGGTTCGTCTTCCAGTTGAAGGAGACGCCCTGAAGCCGGGATACCGTATCGAGCGCGCCGCCGAGTGCGGTGACGTTCGTCTTGAGACGGGCGTCGGAGGAGTGCGCCCAGCCGGAGGTAGTGTAGGTGCCGGTAGTAGAACCGTTATAGACGGTGAGAGCTTCGGTCGGAGACGAGGTGCCGATGCCGATTTTGCCGGCATCCGTAATTCGCATGCGTTCGGCAAGATTGTTTACCGATGTGTTCAATGCCGGCTTTATGGAGACGGCTGATATGGACCAACTGCTAGCTGCTCCACCGGATAATGACCAGGACATGCTAACCGTCGAAGCGCCGGTCTCGTTCGAGCCTGCACCGGCCTCGCCATTCATCACGGATTCAGTCTGACCATAGTTCCATCGTTGTGTTTGACCGGATCCGACGCCGAGACTTGCGGAACCCATATCAACATGTCCGGCGACGACATCGACAACCATGTCGTTGACAGCACTCGATACATTGACAGTCGGCGTTGTTGTTGATCCGGAGGCGGTGACCGGCGTTCCGAATGTGGTGTCTTGATCGACATTATACCAGGAAGTCGCGCCGGCGGTCAGCATGGCGGAACTTGCCATATTGACCACGATGTTGGCGGCACCGGAAGACGGATTTTTCAGGTACCACAATTCCGTTCTGTTCTGCGAACCATTGTCTTTGTAGGTCAATCGCGTCAATGAGACTCCTCCATACGTGACAGACGAGACGTTCGTGGTAGTTCCGACTGACACCCCGACTATGAGCAACCGACTATCGTTTGAACCGACCGTATGCGACCACGACAATGAAGTCGTCCCCGAAGAATGTCCCGTGCTGGTGGCGTCAAACGTGATTCCTCCCCCATCGGCCGGTGCCGCCGTCCGGAAAATGAAATCGCCCGAGCCTCCCGCACCGGTCCCGTTCGACGCATCGAAATAGATATCGCCACCGGCGATATTCGAGCCGGAGCCTGCCGCGCCACGGAACGTGAAGTCGGCAGGTGTTCCTCCCTCTCCCGTGCCGAAGACGGTCGAAGAACCGGCCACATGAAGTGTCGCTACGGGGCTCGACGTCCCGATACCGAGCCGGTTGTTCGAATCGTCCCAAAAGAAATTTGAATTGTCCTGACTGTACACGCCCGAAGCGCCGGCGAAGACGAGGCTTCCCGGCGTGAATTGTGTCGCGGTGCCGGTACCGCCTTGGGCAACGCCGAGCGAGGAAGCGATGCTCCAGGTTCCTGATGAGACAGTGGCGATACCGGTGGAGGAAGAGGTGTCGAGACCGGTGCCTCCGCGAGAAGCAGAAAGATACTGTTCACCGGAGAGCGTTCCCGTTCCGTTCCAGTATGCGACATAGCCGGACGTACCGGTTCCTGTGATACCCGACTGTGCCGCCCACGAAAGGACGCCCGAGCCGTTGTTCGAGAGTACGTATCCGGAGCCTCCGGCCTGGGAGGTCGGGAGGGTGTAGGTGATGTCTCCTGATTGCGATCCGCCTTGAAAAATCGAATAGTATGAGCCTCCCTGGATGCCGAGGGTGCCGGCGACGGAAAGTTTCTGGCTCGGAGAGGCGGTGCCGATGCCGACGTTGCCACTATTCAAGATCGTCATCATCGTCCTATCTACGCCACCAAAAACATACCCGATGGCACCGCTTTGGTTGCCATAGAAATTCAGAAAACCAGTACCTACATTCCTTCCTATATCATAGTTAAGTCCTGTTGATGATGAATATCCTAACCGCAGCTGATAGTGACTACCATTCTCAACATCCAAGGACTGTTGCGGACTCGCCGTCCCGATTCCAAGCCGATTGTTCGTATCGTCCCAGTAGAAACCGGAATTGTCCTGACTGTAGACTCCCGAAGCTCCGGCGAAGACGACGGAACCCTGCGTGAATTGGGTCGTCGTGCCGGTGCCGCCCGTAGCGACACCAAGGAAAGAGGCGATACTCCAGGTTCCTGATGAAACGGTGGCGATGCCGGTCGAAGAGGAGGTATTGATACCGGTGCC
>CAINXS010000056.1 GCA_903854995.1 Candidatus Moraniibacteriota bacterium
CAGTAAATGACCATATTTTGGCTATTTCATTCATATTTCATCTTATATCAAGCACTTCTATAAATCTGTCCGTTTCTATTCCTCCATATCTCCGTCCTTACTGTTCACTTCTGTATTCTCACTTCTCACTCCCTTTCTTGGGCCCTATTCTTACTTCCCACTCCTTACTTCTCACTACTAATTTTACTCCCTTTTCCAACTTTTGTCAATTCTTTATGACATTTTTAATAAATATATAAAGCATTTTATTACTTTTTATATTGTATTTCTTAAATATATAGCCACATACCTTTGACACTTTGCCAAATAACTGCTATACTACCCCGTTACGATGAGAGATCGAGAGAGAAGAGAGAACCGAAGAACCAGCACCTTCAAGAACAGTCATATCCGTTGTTTGAGAGAGTAACGGAGAGGAACTCCCCCTCCTCCCCTCATCGAGGGGAGGATACAGGAGGGGAGTCGGTCAGGGGAGTCGCCACCGGAAATCCGGTACGACAGGGTAGAGAGAGCCCCTGGCGAATGCCAGTCCCGTATCCTCTTCGTCCTCTTTCCAAGAACAAAAGATTGCTTGGAAAGCATAGTACCTTCTATTCATTTAGCGCGAACCGCCTCTGAGAGAAGCCTCGCTCGGCATCCTTCAGGCATGGGATTAACCACCTTGTGAGCGGTATGTGGCCGAACGTCCGGGATTGCATCCCCGAGCCCTTTTCTTCCCTCTTCTTTGCAAGAGGACAGGAAAGGACCCGGGAAGAGAGAGATTCCGGGAACACGCCCTCTAACTACCCCGGTTCGCCAGGAGCGAATGCCTCCCATCCCGGAAATCCGGCACATGGGAGGCATGAAGATCCTTGAGAGAGACCCTATGAGTACCCGCCACACTTCGCGAAAGCGTGTGGGCGGGGAAACGGGAGAGAGCCCAAGGTGATCGTTGACAATAGAATAGGCAGGAAGACTTATCCAGATGATCAAGACTTAATTCTGTCATCCCGGGCTTGACCCGGGATCCAGGAAATGAGTCCTCCTAGATTCCGGCTCAAAGGCCGGAATGACAAGAGAACGTCTGTGATAGGTAGAAAATCCGTCATCCGGCGCACCCCTCGTCACGCCCAAGCGAATGCGAAGGCGGACACCGTACCGCACTCCCCCAGAATACCAACGGGAGGCGGACAGGGAACCGTCCGGACACCGATTGTCAACGATCGGAGGCCAGGGAGTCGGGATTTCCTCGGAAATTCCGCTCCCGCCCCTCCGGTAGTACGTAGCGAGCAGAGAAGAAGAAGCACCTGCTCCCCTGCCAGAGGGGAGCTCCCGTGGCCCTGCACGGGTGAGGGGTGGGAGTCGTTCCACGCTCTCCGTTCCCTGTTCCCTGCTCACTGCTATCTGATTCTCGTCGGGATCGCGGAAAGGAAGGCGTGCATGTCGCCTTTCCCTCCGCCGTCTTGAAACGGTTTACCGTAAAAGATTGGCGATTGAGCCCTTTTTCTGCAGCAACTCTCGCGCCAATCCGCGATATGCGGATACTTGCGAGGCGTACTGGCAAAGAGGACTCATAGCCGGAGACATCCGGCAATCAACGGTCGGCCCGGGGCGGGAATCCCGGATGCGATCGAACAAGAAAGGAGAGGATTCACGTGCACACACCGACGCGCGCCTCTCCGGTTCAGGGTCAGCGATGAATGGTTATCATCGACAATAGCTGGCCCGACTTTTTGAGGTCTTGATCGTTCCGTAACAGGGATCGAGGTCTCGAATGAGTTGGTATAAATTGTAACCGTTAATTAGTCACGTCATATGTAGTCATAAAACATTCATATAAGTCCTCCTTCATATATCCTGGCGGCGTTGCGAGAGAGACGGCATGTAGCTCTCCCGGACCGCCGCCCGGATTTCCCGCGCGGCTTCAAGTTATTTTTCATAACTACAAAGCCCGCGAGGGCAAGGAGACGAGATGTTACAGGACATCTGAGATCGGTCGGCAGTCATAACGACCTAAAAGTAAATATGGCCGCAAGAATCTGTTTTGATCTGGTACAGACAGATCCCCGGAGCACGATCCGTTTATCAGATTCCGAAAAGGGAGTCCCGATCGAGGCGTATGATCTTCGGAGCGGTACAACTCCCTTGAGGAAGGGGCCTCCGCGCCGTAGGGAACGGCGCAAGGACATCGTTCACACAAAGTGAAAGACGAGCTTGGGATTGATTCTCGGGCCGTCACGGTGTCCGAGAAAAATGTCGCAGATGTCCAGACGCCCGAGCAAGAAATTAGCGCCATCAAACACAACAAAACGGTCCGAGGCCGGATGAAGCCGAAGACCAAGGAGAGAAAACATGTCGAATAACTTCATTCACGGGCTTACGGAACAGCAGTTTTCGGCCATCACGGTCGAGTACTGCCAAATGGACATCGACGGCCGTCACGGCATCGTCGTGTCCGAAACGGACATGGACCGACTCCTCCGGGAGCTCGGTTGCCGAGTCTCCGCTTCGGCGGAATCCTCAATCCCCGGGATATGTATCGTAACCCTGGGAGAGAGTACGGAGACAACCCTGGAGGTTGAGACTGTCACCCCGGCAACCGTGACCGTCAAGAGTTGGGACGGAAATGGAAAAGACAAGTTTTCCCAGGCAACAGAAGCCACTTTCGCACGAGTATGCGGGCAAATCGGCTTCAAAGAGGTGTGGCTTCGCGTGCCACACCAAGAAGAGGTAGGCATGGATCGCCTTGTTGATGAGGCGTTCCATATCCTCATATGGTCGACCCCAAAAAAAGTCGGGGTGACCTCTTCCCTGCCGAAACGCATATTCGGCAGAAGTAACTTCTGCCGCGACGCTGCTTACCAGCCCTCCGGTCTCGGACAGGCGATCGTAGACCCGGAAACGGGCTTCGTGGTCGCCGAGCTTGTGGATCGGCGAGCACTGTATATACACTTCGACGCGTGTCATCACGGCTACGACGACGAGTTGTATATATTCAAGAAAATCCTGGAGTCCACATCGCAACTTCTTTGCATGAGCGAAGATGAGTGGAAGAAACTCCAGGAGGAGGAGGTCGAGGCTATGCGGAAGCGCTCCAAAAAGGCATACGTCGAGGAGTGTCAGAAGCGGATGGAAAAAACCATCCGCGGTACGACAGAGGTGATCGCAACAAAAGAGCGAGAGATCCCCGAGCTTCAGGCGAGGCTCGTCCGATCGATCCGCGAATTAAGCGGACTGAAAGGCAAGCTCGCCCAGCTTGAACAGGCAAAGGGCGATCGGGTTCCGACCTATGAGGCGGAGTTCGAGAGCCTAATGAAGGTGCCAGGGGTGTTGGACGTCCAGGCCGGAGATGGCGTGATAAACGTGTTCACCGAGCACATTTATGTCACGCCGGATGAATATCCGGATGAGACGTACGACATCGGGAAATTCCGAATGGAGATTAACACCTCCGGACGGAATGGTGGATTGCGGTTCTTCAACCTGACCCCAAAGGGTAGGGGCGGAAACTATAACATCCACCACCCGCATGTCAATTCCTCGGGCGAGCCGTGCCTGGGCAACATCAAAGAAATGGTCGCTACGCTCATCGGGGAGTACGAGTACTCCGCGCTGGCGCAAGTCGGCCTTCAGTATCTCAAATCGGTCAATATGAGCGACAGTGCCGGAGAAGGCATCCGCTCGTATTGGCCAAAAATTCAAAAGGAGAAGACAAATTGAATAACGAATCGATCGCCGCACCGCGGCGACTGTCGGCGGACCCATTCCGCCCGCACGGCTTCAAAACACTCTGGCGGCCGCTCGAAGCGGTCGTCGAGCCGAAGATCCTCATCACTCCCGACGCGTACGCCGATATGTTGGCGATTACGGAAAATGCGGGAGCCGATGAAATCGGCTGGCTCGGCACTGTCACAGAGCTCGGATCCGGGCGCTACCTGATCGACGGCATCTACATGCCGGCACAGGATGTGCACGGGGCGACATGCGAGCTCAACGAGGACGGCTTGGGCGAGCTCTTTACCGAGCTTGCCATGGCCGACGAGAACGCCTGTAGCCGGATGCACTTCTGGGGCCACGTGCATCCGGGTAACGACACGACCCCGAGTCCCCAGGACGAGGCGCAGATGGTCTCGTTCAACCACAATCCGTGGTTTATCCGGGGTATCTTCGGCCGCAATGGGCGCGCCGAGTTCACCTTCTTCGACTACAAGCGAGGCGTGCGTTTCAACGACGTCTCGTGGTCGATCCACGTCGAGCCCGACGAGAGTCGTCGCTCGAAATGGGCGGCCGAGGTAGGCGAAAAGGTAAAAAAAATCGCCCCCAAGTATTCGCTCAGCTTCTTGAGCGGCGAATATCCGGGGTTCGACGACGAGGACGAACAGGAAACCGGTCGCCATTTCGGCGACAGGAAACACAAAAAAAACTGGAGGTGACATGAGCGCACTGGTCATGGTTGACTACTGGCGCCAATTAGACCTCTTCTCGCCGGAGAAGTTCGGTGACAAAGAGGTGCACATTATCGGCGTCGGGGCGACGGGCAGTTATGTCGCCTTGCTTCTGGCAAAAATGGGGGTCACAAACCTCCATCTCTGGGACTTCGACGAGGTCGAGGCCCACAACCTGCCGAACCAGGTGTTCCGGCTCAAGGATGTGGGCAGGGCCAAAGTCGAGGCCCTCGCCGAGATTATCGAAGAGGCGACCGGCACCAGGCCAACCACGCACAACGAGGCGGTCACGGGAAGCACGCCCCTCAAGGGCATCGTCTTCCTCCTGGTCGACTCCATGAATGTCCGCAGGGATATCTGGGAGGGGTCGCTCAAGTTCAAGCTCCCGGTGGAGCTTGTGGTGGAGACACGCATGGCCATCGACAACGGCCGCGTCTACGCCATAAGACCGTGCACTCCGGGCGACGTAAAGCTCTGGGAGGGCACCCTCTACTCCGACGAGGAGGCCGAGGAGAGCCCATGCACAAGCCGATCCATCGGCCCGACCGTCGCGTTCATCGCGTCGGTCGCGGCCTGGAAACTGATCAAGTTCGCAAACGAAGAGGAATTCCAGCGTGAGCTGATCCTCTCCGCGCGACCTTCGATTATCATCGGCAGCTAACCGCTGAAGCACGACCCAAGCATGTCGGTAAAAGGCTTAACAATTTGTAGTTAGAAGACAAAAAATAACGCCCAAACTGAAAATCTTTATCGGGGAGGGCAAAAACAAAAGGAGAAGATATCATGATCAGAATCATGGTTGTGCCGGGCAGATTCGCCACCGTCGAATATCAGGGTGGCATGACAGTGCTTGGCGCGGCACGGGCCGCCGCTCAGCAATACCCCGACGTGAAGTGGGAGGCACTGGCTATGGACCGC
The DNA here is from genome assembly GCA_903854995.1 of Candidatus Moraniibacteriota bacterium. Lineage (GTDB taxonomy): Bacteria > Patescibacteriota > Minisyncoccia > Moranbacterales > UBA1568 > JAAXTX01. The sequence goes on from CAINXS010000056.1 coordinate 5,343, forward strand.
GAGGTCCGTGTCCAGAACAGGAAGTACTCCAACACGGGAGACATTCCCGAAGGGTACTTCGGATCCGTACAGACGACCCCCCTTGAGGACGGTCAGATAATTCTCATCCTGATCAAAATCAAGGGAAACGCAGGCGAGGCGTGCCTCACCTGTACGGTCAACGGCGACGAGTACGCGCTGGAGACACCCGACGACGTCGGGAACGTCCTCCGGAACGTAGTCGGCTACGACCTCGACGAGGTCAAGACCGTCTACATCAACGGCGAGGCGTCGCCGCTCGACCAACTGGTCGGCAATGGCGACAACATCACCGTCGAGTTCGTCGGAGACGAAGAGCCAGTTAAGGTCGTTCTGGCAACCGACACAAGCGCGCCTGAGGAGGAGGTGACAGTGACCGTGAATGGTCACACGGTCACGGGACCTCCCAAGGCGATTGCGCGCATCCTCGTCGCCAGCTGACCACCTGAGGATGATACGGGAGGGAGCAGAAGCTTCCGTATCGATAGGTCCTCACCGATAGCAAGCCTTTTGCCGAAGATGAACGTGGCCGGATGTGTGCGGTATCCGGATGGCACATCTTTCTTGCATGCTTGTTACGGAAAACACCATGCTCGGCAACGCGTGGAGCCCCCAGGCTATGAAGCGCGACCGCATGGCAGGTACGGGAAGACATGACAAAGCAAGGTGTCTGCCTGTCTGAATCCCGCATCACGGAGAAATCGAGAGAGTATCCCAAGGGACGGATGATTCCTGAGGGAAAGGGTATCGAGGACGACGTGCGAAGTTTTGTATTTTCGAATGGTTTAAACAAAGGGCGACCCTGGTACGGCCGCCCTTTTTTCCAAGGCCGGCACGAAGGTGGCGGATTTGGAAGAAAACCGACAACCAAAAATAAACGAAAAATATAGGAGGGGTCATGAACAAATGGACCACCCACCAGGAAAGCCTGGGAGATGGCGGGAGGATTTTCTGGACCGAACGGGAGATCGGCCCGTTCAATCTGGTAATCCGAAAAGTCAAAACGGTTCCCGGCTACAAGACCGCGATTCTTGTCAAGGACTGGGATAGAGAACAACAGCTTTTCGAAGAGCTCGGGGAGCTCCCGAGCTTAAAAGCCGCCAAGAAGCTCCTAGAAAAGGAGATGAGGCAAGTCGCACGGGATATTCTAAAAACCGTGTAATGCGCGACAAAGTGGTTAGACTATAAAGAGCAAATGTCGTGGTGGCGTTTGCTCTTTCTTCCAAGGCCGGCACGAGGGTGGCGGATTTGGAAGAAATATCAACATAAACCGAATGAACGGGAGGGAACATGCACATTCACATTTCGTACGATAGCAGCGGCGATGCACGCATCCGTTTCCGGAAACGAACCGTCCGCGTCGATCAGGATACGACGTGTTACGGCACACTCGTACATGCCGGAATCAAACCAGATGATATCGGAACCATCTGGAGAAACGGGCGGACGGCGCGCCATTCGGACATTGTCCGAGCAAGCGACTCCGTATCGTTCACCTACCGGTACGATACCACCGTCCTCTGTTGCATCGTACGAGACTTCGGACTGTTTCCCCTCTCCTCCAGGAAAGAGACGTCCGTCTCGCAGATACTGGAACGAGCAAGATTCGACATAGCGTCGATCGCGCTGTTCCGGATAAGCGGAAGAAGCTGCTCGCCCGAAGAGTCCGTACATGACGGCGCCATAGTCGGCTTCTTCCATACTCACGAAGTTCGGCCTCTCCGATTTTCGATCGACAGGAATCCGGCATGCGTTTCCATTCCGATTCGGGAAACACTGACTGTCCGCGACGCGATCATTGGATATTCCGATATCCGTTTTGACGACATACTGGACATAACCGTAAACGGACAACCCCTTTTCGAGGCATGGGAATAGCCCGCTTCAAACGGCGATGAAATCCGCATCGTCGAATACGAAAACGATAATGGATGGTATGAGGAATAACAAAATCAAAAAAGAAGAACGGAGAGAGGTTCTTCGCACGACTCTTTTGAAGAAAGATATTTCGGAAGAGTCTTTTTTCGCAACCATAAAGAAAAAGGAAGCTATGAGTGCACTGAAAGTGCCGGCGCGGGCACGGGTGGACCGAAGATCGGATTTCGTCGAGTACGTCTTCGCCGCTCCGGTGGAGACGCTCTGGAGCGATATCTGTATCGCCGTCAGAGAGGCGTGCAAACGCCACCCGAACTACCATATCCCGGTAGACAATGGCGGCGTCTGCGGACGATCGGATCGGGAAGAAATAATCCCGATCGACACCCTCGGGAAGTGGCTCTTCGGGACGCCCGGATACCGGAGCCACAAACTCCTCGACGGCGAAATGCGAGAAGGACAATTCGTCGTTCGCTTCCGTTTCCCGAACGAGGCCCCGCCCGAAGTCCGGAAGATGCTCGAATCTCTCACCCCGGAGATCATCCAGAAGAACTGCCAGTTCTGGGGGAACGAGGAGTACGCGCAGTCCTGGGTCAGTACCCGGGGCGGTATTTGAATTCACGCCAGGGCGGAGTCCAACGCGACTTCGCACTGGCACAGTTTTTCGAGTCCTTGGACTTTTCGAGGATTCGAAGTGACTATCGGTTTTGTTCTTTGAAAAAGATTCTCCTTTTGTTGTTTCTCTTCGCGTACGGCATCAGGTCGGTGATATTCATCGGTCGGATGCTGTACAGGAAAACAACAACAACGCAAATAGGAGCCATCATGTATCCAAAAGGGGCAAAAAATCCGGAAACGGGAATGAAACACGGCGTAGTGTACGCCGTGAAAGGGCCTGACGGCCAATGGAAAAAATTCGTTGACCTCCACACATGTGGAAATGATCACGATTTTTGGATGACCTACGATGTAAGCGACATCGAAAAGGTCGCTTACTATGTGAACATACAACATATGACAATCCCGCTCGGATTGTCTATCTCTCAAAAATTTGGGGCGGAGGCCGACTTTCTAATTCTGCTGTATAAAATGACAGCCGAACAGTGGTGTTATACGACAATCCCGTCAAGGAGATTTGTTAACTCGTCAAGCGTTGTATACACTTCCGGCTATATGGTCGGTGATTCTTTGAATAGGGGTCTTGTTCCCGATGCCTGAGTGTTTCCGTTCGAAGTTGTAGAAACGGACGTATTC
>CAINXS010000057.1 GCA_903854995.1 Candidatus Moraniibacteriota bacterium
AGAAAATGGAGATGGGTGGAAAAACCGATCGCGAATATCGAAAGGAGAAACCATCCGCCGGCATGTCGCGCTTCCGGCTCGACAGAACGTAGCAGGGAGTAGAAGCCGAGCAATGCGAAAAACGGAATCGGATTGGGATTCCATGCGAACCGTCCATACATCGTCAGGAAGGCCGATACCGAGAACAACAGGGTAAAGCCGATCGCCTGCTTTTCGGGGAAGTATCTTCTGATGAGAAGGTAAAACAGAAAAATCGATATGACGGAAAGGATGGGTACGAATGTCGCGACTCCGACCGGGGTCGCCCCGAACACGAGCCCGCTTACATACTGGAGATAGTAGAATCCTGGACCGAGACGCAGCGAGGTGCCTCCGGCCTTCATACCGAGGAGTGTCAGCTCGCCAGGGCCGCCGGTCAAAGCACCGTCAACGACACGGGCGTCCCTCGATTGGTCGAGTTCAAAATGGAGCCAGTTCGGAAATTGGTAAAATCGAAGAAACGCGCCGAGCGCCAACACCAAAACCAAAGCGATCAGCAGGCCTACCCGCCTCTTTTCAGGCACTTTCTTTTCTTCGGACATCGTGGTAGAGTAACCGGTGAAACACGATGGTAAAGGCATTTTGCCGTCCCATCAAATCGTAAGCAGTATACCGCTTTCCCAACCGGAAAGCAATCTGTATGAACCACCCCTTCAAGGCCTCGAACAGACCGGAGACGGTCGCTCTCTCCGTCCTTTCCGTACTCTTCGGAATCATCGCGACCGCCTTTGTCGCACGTCATTTCGAGTTCGCCCCGTACTGGTTCGCGACACTCCCCCGAACCTGGTTCGTCGGAGCCCTCCCGGTATCGCTTATCGCGCTCCTTGCCGGAGTATTTTTCTTCACGCCGTTTTCAAACGTACATGAGTGGATCTCGAAGATCCTTTTCGTGCTGCTTCCAGGAATACTGGGATGCGCGTTCGGTTGGATCATAGAAGACGGCGTTCCCGATACCGCGCGGATCGCCGTCACATTTTACGTTCTTGCCATCGCGACGTACTGTGCATACCGACTGGTCAAACGCAATTACGGTCTGCTCCATCAGCCGGAGGTGAAGGAAGCGGGTCTTGTGGTATGGTTCCGAAGACAGGGACTCCTGCGTATCGTCGCGGTCATCGTACTGACAGGAACGTTCGCGGGATTCGCACTCAGGGATCTCGGCCGCGCCGCCGTCGTTGACGAGGCGCTTTGGCTCTATGGAAGGATTCCGAAGTACTGGAATGCGATCGCCGGCCTGGAACCCCGAAAGACGAACATCAGCGACAAGCCGGGAATCACGGTCGCTCTCGCGAGCGGCGTCGGGATGCTGAAGGAGCCGAATCCGCTCGTCTGGAAAAGCCTTCGCGGCGATGACCAGGGAATCGACAGATTCTTCCTTTGGTTCCGTCTTCCGATCGTCATCGTCGCGGCGCTGTTTCTCCCACTGTTTTACTTTCTCCTCGAACGCATCGCGGGGAAATCGCGCGCGATGACAGCATACGCGCTCATTGCCCTTTCCCCGGTTACCATCGGAATGACGAAAATCATAAATCCCGATTCGTTCCTCTGGCTGTTCGCCCCTCTGTCCTTGTTCGCCTATTTCGCATACTTCAAACGCAAACACGTCGGCTATCTTCTCATTTCCGGTTTCTTTCTCGGACTGGCGCTGCTGACGAAGTATGTCGCCAACATACTCTTCGTTTTCATGCTTGCTTCGGTCTTCTTCGAGTATGTCTTTCACCGTCATGACGAGGACTTTCTCGTTCATCTGCGTCGATCCCTCCTCGGGTACGCCCTCTGGACCTTTACCGCACTTTCCACGTTCTTCCTGCTTTTTCCCGCAACATGGGTCAAGCCGACAAAAATTCTTGACGCGACCCTGTTTTCACAGGCGTTCGAGAAGGTTTCATACCTGTTTTTGCTCCTGTTCGCCATCATCATCCTGGACAATTTGCTGAACAAATCCCGGTTTTCACGTTCCGTCATGACATTTTTTCGTGAGAAGTTCAGGGTCATCTCTTGGATTATCGGCATATTCTGGATGGCCTATTTCGCGACGGTCGCGATCAATACCTGGCTTGGCATGCGTTTCATCGACTATCCCGCCATTCTTGCGGCCCCGAAGACGGTCATCACCTTCGCGAATTTTCCAGGCCTCTATACGACCAACGCCTATCCCCTCCTATTCGGAATCACGCCGGTCGTTTTCCTGTTTCTGTTCCTATCACCTCTACTATTCCTCAGAAGAGCGGAAATCAATTCAGCGACCGGCAAAACATCCCTATACGGAATCCTTTTTATCTTGCTCTATTACCTGGGTACGACGATAAACAACGTCGGTGCGATCACACGATATCAGGTCATGCTCTTCCCGATCGCCGCCGCCATCGCCGGCCTGTCACTCGGATCTGCGGTCCGCATCGTAAAAAACCGAATCGATGCCGGATTCCGATTTCGACCGCTGCTGGAGCCGATTATCATAACGCTGATTTTCGTATCCGGTGCATGGACGCTTTCCCGCACACCCTTTCCCCTGAGCTATTCGTCCCCCCTGCTTTCGGACAAATACGCCGTTGACGTCAAGGATATGGGGCCCGGAAGCTACGAGGCCGCCACGTATCTGAACTCATTGCCGAACGCGAAAAATCTTCTGGTTTGGACGGATAAGAGCGGCGTATGCAAGTTCTTCAACGGTCGGTGTAAGAGCGGTTATGATTGGGAAAATTATCGCGACCTATCCTTTGACTATATCGTCGTCTCCTCCGGTCGCGAAAGTCGCACCGGAAAACGGGTCGGCACGGCCATAAGCGACGATCGCAGCGATACCATACGACTTGACCGATATTATGACCGGAGTGATCCGCTTTGGCAGATCCTGATCAACGGCAGGCCGACACATTTCGTTAAGATTTTCAGCTCGAGATGAAAAACGATACCCGCACACCGGAACTCCGATATGTAAGGATACCCGAACGCTTTCGTACGGTGTTGCTGGCGTCGGTCATCGCCGTTACGCATGTCGCTTTCGGTTTGCCTCATATCGGCTCCTTCGTTACGGCCGATGAGCACTATTGGGTCGAGGAACGCATACCGCAATATTGGTCCTCCTGGGCGAACGGAAAATGGAAGAAAACACTCATAAACGACAAGCCGGGAGTCTCACTGGCGCTTATTTCGGGGCCCGCGCTCCTACTCCATCCCGATACGACCCTCTCATGCCAAAAGGAGGAAGGGAGATTCATCGGATGCGATCCCACCAAGACATCGGGCCTGTATGCGGCCTTTCGACTACCCATCCTCCTTGTAAACGCGGCTCTTCTGGTCATCATCTTTCTCGCGATCCGCGCTATTTCCGGAACCGCAACCGCTTTTTTGGCGACTCTTTTCTGCGCACTATCGCCGCACCTGCTCGGCATGTCGCAGATAGTCAATCCGGATTCCATACTGTGGTCTTCGGGGTCCGCGGGTTTGCTATGCGCACTTGCCTTCCTTAAAAGTGGGAAACGGCGATACGCGTGCGCCGCCGTGGCGGCACTTACGCTCGCTCTGCTTTCCAAGTACGTTTCCATAATCGTGATATTCTTTCTTCCCGTATTTCTCGTGTACTTTCGGTTCAGGGATTTCGATTTTTCTTTCGTGGAGAGTCGAAAGCGGCTTATCGGCATGATAGCGATATCGGCGATTCCACTGCTTCTGTTTCCGATATTCGTTCCCGGCGTCCTTTCCTCGATCGAACGCATTACCGCATTTCTTTCGGCCGGGACCGGAAAGGTCATACCTCCATGGTGCGCATACATCGCGCTTCTCGGAACTGCGTCGGCAGTTTCACTGACCACTCTCCCTAAGCCGGTGCATCGGGCGTTATCGTTCATCATCGCGCGCGTCCTTTCCCTTTTCGGAGTCCTGTTCCTGATATCGATCACGACACTCGTCGTGGGCCGCCTCACGAATCCGGGTTGGGAAATATTCACGAAGCTCCCCTTCGATATCAAGGACCTTACGAACTCCGTCTTCCATATCGCCAATCCGCTTTCCGGCACGGATATCGCCTTTCTGGAACTTTCACCGCTCACGTATTCGCTCACGTTACCGGTTCTTGCGGGAGCACTCATTTCCATCGCGCTGTCGACAATCGGTATCGTACGTACGCGAAAACAAGCCCGCTCAGGTCTCCCGCTCGTTCTCCTCACATTCGTCACGCTTCTGCTTCTCGCGTTCGCTGCCTCCAATGTTCTTGCGACGCCCCGTTACGTCATACTTGCCCTTCCGATTTTCGCCTATCTTGCGGCGGAAGGCTATCTATCCATCACTCGTATCGCGACAGATTTTCCGAAGATGCCCCGGTCATTCGCAAGATATGCGCCGGCTGCGACCGTCGTCATTCTTATTGCCGTTTCCGTCGCCATTATCACGCACAGCGCACCATATCATACGAACTATTCAAACGAACTGCTTCCCGAACATGCGCTTATCGCGCATTCTTGGGGATATGGAGGATACGAGGCGGCAATGTACCTCAATTCGCTTCCGAATTCCGAAAGTCTTACGGTATGGAGCGACTATTACGGAGTCTGTGAATTCTTCCGCGGCACATGCCTGACGAATTACCATTTCAATCAGCAGACCATCCGCCCCGACTATTACGTCCTCACACGGCGTGGCAAGATCCGATACCTCCCGCGCAGCGATGATTGGGAGCGTGAATCCGGACTGGTCGCCTACCGATATTATGACGAACGGGATCCGGCTTGGGAACTCGACATCGCAGGAAAGAAGGAAAATTTTGTAAAGGTTATCCGTTTGGACCAATAAACGCATGAATAATCGCAAATCACGCCTGAAAATTCGCATGTCGTCGAAACGCGCCGTAGTCGCCGTATCGGTCGGAATTATCATCATATCATTTTCATTCTTCGCGTTACGGTTCTCAGAGCATCCGGAGGAGCCGCCACGCTCGATCGAAGAGTCGGTCGTACAGGCTCCCCTGACCGAATTCCGCATCGGCATCATTACCGATGTCCACGGCCAGACCGGAAAGCAGTATTCTTACAGATTCATGGATCCGGATAAGGTCATGCGACCCCTCTACCGGTTCGAGGGATACATGCAGGACACCTTCCACCCGAACCTCGTCGTGCAGGTCGGCGATCTTATAGAGGGATCGAACCGTCTTGGCGACAAATCCGTCGCAGACTTCACCTTTCTTCGCGACGAGCTGGACCGATCCGCAGGCGCTTCCGTGCTGCATGTCATCGGCAATCATGACCGTCGCGGTTTTCATGATGACACGATCTGGAAATCGCTCACCGGAAACGACGCGACGTACTATTTTCGCGATCAGGACGATGTCCGTATCGTCGTCCTTGACTATGACGATGCGGACCGGAACGCGGATCTTGCTGACGATGTTTCGATCGCCCCTTCTTCAGGAGCGAAATACACGATTTCTGAAGATCAATTCGGCTGGCTCAAACGGACGCTCGAAGATGCGGGTCGACGCCGCATCGTCGTCTTTACGCACGTTCCGGTCAATGAGAACGCCATCTTACCGGGCAATCTCGTCAATCCGCCCGATCAGCGGCGGCAGCTCAGGGATCTTTTCGCGACATACGGTGTCAAGGCGGTGGTTTCAGGCCACGCGGAAATATTCCGCTTCGAGGAAGATCGAGGCGTACGATATTTCGCTCTTCCGGGATTCCACCGGAGCGAAGCGAAGAGTAAGCCGGAAAAATGGTACGGTACCTATGCCGGAATGTCGCTTTTTGACGACGCAAGCATGATTGTCCGTTTTGAAAAGGAATTTGGAGGACCCTACCAGGACGTCAGCGTACCTTCGGCAGCTTTTGATGCAATTCCGAAGTAGGCGACCGGGAAAAAGCGAGGCCTTATTCGGCGCCGTATTCTTTTTTTTCTTTGAAGAAAAACGGCGCTCCCACGACGCTGACCAGTATCTGGATGAAACGTCCCAATAAGGCGACGGCGAGCGCTGCCTCGGGTCGGACACCGATCAACGGGAAAAACGTGTAGTAGGCCCACTCCTTAAGACCTATGTTGTTGATGGATATCGGCAGGCTGGAGATGAGACTGATGAGGAATACGGTCGCCAGGTACGGCAGGATCGGTACCCGCTCTCCGAGTGCGAAGAATATCATCAAATTGAACATCCCGACGCCGACAATGGCAAACACCGCCGAAAGGATGAAGTTTTCCCGCAGGAACGGCCATTTCGCATACCCGCCGACCTCGCTGAAAAAATATCGGATCCTCTTCGGGAGCCATTCCACGAATTTCTTGAATCGAGGATGGGCGTAGACATATACGAGTACGATATCCGCGATCATGAACAGGAACAATCCCAGGCCGAACGCCGCGTACAGCGGCTGCGCGAATATCTTTTCGAATCCGAGAAGGCCGAAGACAAAAAAGAGGATTATCGTCGCCCACAGTCCGATGAACCGAGTGAACATGACCGTCGAGATTGCCGCGGGATACCGCTTCTCGGACTTACCCAGAATATAACTCTGATAGGCATCCCCACCCAGAAATGACGGGAGAAAATTATTCAGGAACAGGCCTGCGAAATAGAACTCGGTCGCGTTCCTGAAGGTCATCGCGAAGTTCTTGTAATGCGCCGCACGCCACCATCGTTCGATGCACATGAACAATCCCATGAGATAGAAGCCGAGTGCGGCCAACAGGAGCGGCAAGGATGCGTGAGACACCTCCGACCAGATGGTATACCAATCGACGTTCCGGATCAGGAGCGTTATCAGGACGACCGCCATCGTCAGTTTGAACACGAAGAAGGCCTTCTTCTTGAGCGTTTTGCTTTCCATACGGTATTTGCCGGGTGAGTGCCCCGGTGTTACGATATCTTCACGGTGTATGGTATCAGGAATGCTCTCTTTTCGGAAGATAACACTATCAGGACATTCGTATGGCTCTCATCTACGAAACGGACAATTTTATTCTCGAATCCCATGAAACTCCCGAAATCGACCGGCTGGAAGGCGGACACATGAAAATAAGCCCCAAAACGCCCGTAGAGGACCGTACCCGCCTGACTCCGCGCCAGGCAATCGAGCTTATGAGACTGACGATCGCCTCGGGAGAAGCGCTGAAAGCCGCCATGGCGGAAATCGGTGTCGAAATCGGCCGCATAAACTATCAGGACAACGGAAACTGGAAGCCGTCGCTTCATATCCATCTGTACGGACGTGCCAAGACGGCAGTTCTGCAGAAATACGGCGAACCGTTCACTCCGGGTCATCGGGACGGATATGCAGTCCTCAACGAAGACGATATCCGGCGCATCCGCATCACGCTTGAGCGACTTTTTCAGGAAGACCGCTTTTCGAATGATTCCTGGGGATTGAAGCATTGACCCATGGACACCCCCGATTCAAGCAATAATGTCGTTCCCCTGGCGCTGTTTTTCTAGAATGCAACCTGATGAAAGGAATCGCGCACGATACGGCAGTCACCCGAAATTCCGTCTGCATGAAAATCAACGGGGAAATCTCATACCCCTGCCTTTCGTTGAAATACGAGGCAGGTGACGATGACGGAGAGGCTGGCGACGAGTTTGATGGCGTTGCCGACGATAAGCGGCAGGCTCGCGATCCGAAGCCCGTATATGAACCACATGATACCAATAGCGAGTATCATGAGATAGGTCGTTATGGAGACGTCCGAAGCGTCTTTTCGTTTGAAAATCCGTACGGACTGGAAAAGCGGGTTGAGCTCGAGAAGCGTCGACGCTGTCAGCATGATTTCGAACGGTCCGATATACATAAAAATGTCGTTTATTTATTTATCCGATGAATGAAAAACGGATTTCCGATACAGCTCCGCATACTGCGAGGCGACGGCGTACCAGCTCATCTGCTCGGCGCGGGCGCGGCTCGCGGCACCCATGCACGCGCGGGTGTCGGAATCGGTGACGAGTTTCCCGAGCTTGTCCGCGAGGTCTTTCGGAGACTCCATCTCGACGAAGAAGCCGTTCTCGCCCTCGGTCACGAGCTCGTCCGTGCCACCGGTCACCGTCGCCACAATCGGCAACCCGGAGGCGATCGCCTCGAGCACGGTATTGCTCATGCCTTCGTTGAGTGATGGCAGACAGAAAATATCAGCCTGTCGGTACACTTGTGGCAGTTCGTCATGCGGCACGCGCCCCAGGAATCGGACCCGGTCCGAGACTCCTTCGGACTCGGCAAGCGCCTTGAGTGCGGCTTCCTCATCTCCCCCGCCCGCAATCAGGAGCTCGGGTTCCTGTTCCGGATGAGTCTCACGGAGGATGCTCATCGCGCGGATGAGGAACCGGATGCCCTTGCGCGGGGTGAGGCGTGAGACGACGAGGATACGGATCGCTTCATCCGAAGAAGTCTCTTCTCTCGGCGAGAACTGACTGACATCGACCCCGTTCGGGATGACCGGGATATCCTGCTTCGACCGCGTTTCTTTCGCAAGTTCCATGAGCCCGCGACTGTTCGATACGACTGCCGCCGCGAATTTCCAGATCATCCGGACAACGGGCCGGATGAAGGCGTAGAGCACCGGAAAGCGCTCGCTATACCCCGGCACATCCGCCCCGCGAAGCGAGACGAAATAGGGCAGGCGGAACTCGAGCCGAAGCAGGGACGCCATCGCCCC
>CAINXS010000058.1 GCA_903854995.1 Candidatus Moraniibacteriota bacterium
CTTGAAGAGCCCGTTGAAATCCGACACGGGAGCCTCTCCTATGAAGCTCTCCACGTTTTCGATTTCGGGAATCGAAAGAAGCGTCTTCTCCGTCTCCATGGCAGCGGTTCTTGTCGCGGAGACATCCGATCCGGTCGGCAGATCGAGATAGACATAGAACTGTTCCTTGTCCGCTTTCGGCAACATACGGAACGGCACCAAAGGCGAGAACGGGAGTACGACCGCCATCAGGAAGAGTGCTACGGTGACAATAATGGTCGTGAGACGCTTCTTCCGCGTCGACAAAAGCGACGAAAGAAACGTGCCGTACCGCGAATCGAGTTTCTGGAATGATCGCAGAAAGACGTTTTCTCCGTGCGCTCCGGCCACTGCTTTCCCCGCCTTCTCCTTCGGCGTGAAAATGAGCGCGAGAAACGGATTCACCGTCACGGAGAAGAGGAGCGAGGCGAAAAGCGCTGCCGGAACGAAGAACGGGATCGGCGCCATATAGGGGCCCATCATGCCGGTGACGAACGCCATCGGGATGAACGAGATCGCCATCGTCAGGGTCGAAAGCGCGAGCGCCCCGCCGACCTCGTCCACCGCCCGTACGATAAGCCGGATGCGGTTCTCCTCCGGGTACATCCTGAAATAGCGGGCGATATTCTCGATGACGACGATCGCATCGTCTACGAGCAGTCCGAGGGAAAGGATAAGCGCGAAGAGCGTTATACGGTTCACGGTCTGTCCGGCAAGGAGTCCCGCACCGAATACGGCAAGCAGCACGAGCGGAATGGAGACCGCCGCGACCATGGCATTGCGGAATCCGAGGAACATCATGAGGAGGACCGCGACGACGACGATCGACTTCGTCAGGTCGAATGTCAGCTTGTCGATCTCCTCACCGGCGACCGCCCCTTCGTCGCGCAATGTCTTCACGGAGACGTCGGCGGGAATCATCGTCCCCCTGAGCTCATCGAGCCGGGAAAGCACGCCTTTGGAAACGGCGGTCGCGTTCGTCCCTTTCAGTTTGGAAAGCGCGATATGGACGACGGGCGAATCGGTGCCGTCCCGCCCGGACAGCAAGACGTAGTCGGTGATCTCACCCGGCCCATAGGATATATCCGCGATATCGCGCAGTCGGAGCACCGCCCCGCGGTCCTGCGCGACGATGATGTTTCCGAGATCTTCGATCCCCCGGATATTCCCGTTGACCACTATGGTCCGGTCGCGGTCAGTCCCGTCGAGATGTTCGACCGAATCGATCCCGTTCGAGGTCGAGATCGCGCCCGCGATTTCCTGAAGCGTCACTCCGTGTGCCGCGAGTTCGCCGCTCTTCGGTTCGACAAGAAGATGGTTCGTCCGTCCCCCGACGACTTCGGCCCTGGAAACGCCGTCCGCGCGTTTCAGCTCGTCGGTGACGTCCATCGCGAGCTTGCGAAGGGAACTCTCCGAGAGCGCGTCGGAAGTGAGTCCGAGGTCGAGGATCGGCACGTCCTCCGGGTCGATCGACTGGACGACCGGATCGCTCGCACCGATCGGTTTCTGCGCCATATGGTCCCGAAGCTTCTGATTGAGCGCCGTCTTCGCCACATCGAGGTCAGCCCCGACCAGGAATTTCACCATGACCATGCTCCGTCCGCCGGGATGGCTCTGGGAGGATATCTCGTCGATCTTCGGCAGTTCGGATATGGCATCCTCCATCGGTCTCGTAACGAGCTCGCGCACCTCGGACGCCGACGCGTTCGGAAAATCCGTCACGATGACGAATGCCGGCGCGACGATTTCCGGATTGTACTGTTTCGGCGTCAGGACGAACGAAAGCGTACCCCATGCCGCGACCACGACGATCGTAAGGATGGAAAGTTCCCGCTTCCGGAGGAAGAGCCCGGTCATACGTCCGGCGACACCGAGTTTTCCCTTCCGTTCCGAAGGCTGCTGATTCGGTTCATTCATAATCAGTATCGATAGGTATCCGCCGAATTATTCGGAAACCGTCACAGCCTCGCCGTCACGGAGCCTGTACGCCCCCTCAGTGACGATGACCGCACCGGACGACAGGCCCGAGCGTATTTCACGTCTTCCGTCCGCCCCTTCGCCAAGCATGACCTTCGTCCTCGTCACGTGTCCGTCGACGAGAACGAACACGAACGTATCGTCATATTCATGAATGATCGCGCTTTCGGGAATCATGATGGCATCGTACGGAACACCGACAGGCACGGAAACGGTCACGTACTGTCCGGGTATGAGCTCGGTCGGAACCGCTGACTGTTCGAAACGGACTCTGGCTATCGACGACTGGGTCGTCGGACCGACCGCCTGCGCGATGGAGTAGATCCGTCCCGATACGGGCGTATCCGTTCCTTCCGGCACGACGGACACGGAATCCCCTTTTCGGATGTCTTTCGCTATTCCACCCGGAACCGGAACGTTCACCTCGAGCATATCCGTCGAGGAAACGGAATAAACCGGCATTCCAGGCGCGACAAACGAACCGAGAGAGACGTATCGGCGGGTAACGACGCCCGAAAATGGCGCCTTTATGGTCGCGTTCGCGGCGGAGACATCGGCGACCAGGGCGCCTCCTTCGGCAGCGGCCTTGCCTGCCGCGGCAGCGGCATTCTGCGCGTCACGCATCCGCTTCGCGCTTTTCACCGCCTCCCTGACGATGTCGAGGTCGGCCTTGGATACGTTTCCGGACGCATATTCGTTTTCCGCCTTATCAAGCGAAGCCTGCGCCTCGTCGACCTTCTGGTCATAGAAATCCTTCGTGTCCCGGAGCGATTCCTGTGCAGCATCGAGTGACAGCTGCGCGCTCCGACTCATGGCCGACAGCTCGCTTCCGTCGAGCACGGCGATCGGCTCGCCGGACCGGACCGTATCGCCCTCCTCCTTGAGCAGCTTCACGACGTATCCGCCCGCTTTCGGGGTCACATCCGTCTGACGGACGCCGGCAACGAATCCCGAGACCGACCGCTCCGGACGGAACGAAGTGAGCGATACCGTTTCGGTCCGAACCGCCGAAGTCGGCACCTCGGAAACCGACTCCGGTTCCGCCTTCGTCGATCGGACGAAGAGGACGACCGCGACGGCGGCAAGGACGAGTGAAACCAAGACGAGGCGCGTTCGTTTCATAAGGAAGTTCAGATAATGGATATCACTTGCTCTGAGCGGTCTTCACGATACGGACCAGTTCGGACCGAAGGACGTCCCCTTTCTTGCCGAGTCCGTCGAGGTGCCGTTCGATATGCCGATCGAGCATGAGAAGATTCGCCGACTTGAGAAGCCCGATGGCCGCAAGCACCTGCTGGATCACCGGAAAACAGTCCCGCTCCTCCGAAACCATCGTCTCGATCTTCTCGAGACTCGTCCTTGCCTTCCGAATGGCGGTGAGGATCTTCGCTTTCTCCGCATCCTTCAGTGATAGCGCGTTCGTATTCGTCATAGCCGTCGGTTTACATGATTATCGTACCTGTACCATAGGTGTAGGTATGATAAGGCGGATACAAGAAACTGTCAAGCATGCAGATGATTGCCGGCAATACAGGGTCGAATACATCCCAGAAAAGACACGGCGCTCGGAGCGATACGCTCGAAAAACGACAAAAACGCCTTTCGGCGTTTCTGTCTGTAAGTCACAATCTTTTGCGGTTGGTCCAGCGTACTCTTTGAGAAGGTATCGTTCCGACGAATCGGAACGATCGACCGTTGGTTTATAATGGTCGGGAAATCCTGGACACGAAATCGGGTATAATGAGATGGATTCCGAGGACCAAAAACATATGACGAAACAACCGAAGCATTTCACGCCGCAGGAAAAATCCCAGATAGCGATCGCCGCCATCAAGGGAGA
>CAINXS010000059.1 GCA_903854995.1 Candidatus Moraniibacteriota bacterium
CCACGACCAGCGGACGGTATTTTCGAAGTACCGCACGCGCCATACATCCGAGCACACGCTCGGCGACCAGCAGTCTTCCGCTTTTCCCTTCATTTCTGTCCATACGCATTCACACAGTATATCCTCATTTTCGGCTGAAATCGACAATCCTTACATCTTCTGGCTCATATAAGGGAAATTATTCCGGTGAAATCATTTCTGGGCCGGAATCGGCTCCGTAGGTTCGACTTTGGCATAGGACAGGAGGAACTTCATCATCGACCCGAACATCGGCGCGGCACTCGATTCAGCCCATTCCACATTTTTCGGATTGTCGACTTTGGTCAGCACGACAAACTTCGGATCGCCGATCGGTGCATATCCGACGAATGACCCGATGGACAGTCCGTCCTCATATCCACCTCCCCCCTCCTTCGCGACCTGTGCCGTTCCCGTTTTCCCGCCGACCCGATATCCCGGCACCGCCGCACGTTTTCCATGTCCGCGCAAAACGACATCTTCGAGCATCTTTCCCATTTTCTCGGCCGTTTCCGAACTTACCACGGGCCGCACCTCTTCCGGCTCCACGACTTCTTCCCTACCGTCACCGTACACGTACTTCTCCACGATCCGCGGCTTCATGAGAACACCCTTGTTCGCAAGCGCCCCATACGCGTCAATCAGTTGAAGCGGCGTCGTTGTGATTCCCTGACCGAACGAGGCGGTATAAAACTGGATGTCGCGCCGGATATCCGAAAGATTCCGTATATTCCCCCCAAGCTCCGCAGGCAAATCGATACCGGTCTTCTGACCGAAACCAAACTGCGACATCCGATCCGCGAAACGGGCATTCCCCACCAGGCTCTCCACATGGATGACTCCCGTATTGATGGAATTGTCGAGCACCCCGTACATGTCGGTCTTGCCATACGTCTTTCCCTCGGCGTTCTTCAGCGTATACCCGGAAATGCTCACGGACCCGGGATCAAAGAAGGCGGTATCGGGTTCGACCTTTCCTTCGTCGATACCGATCGCCATGGTGATCGGCTTCATCGTCGATCCCGGCTCATAGGTCATGCTCACGGTCGGGTTCAGGAAACGGGCATAGTCTTCCGTTTTGCCGTATTCGTTCGGATCGAACGACGGATCGGACGCCATCGCCAGGATCCTTCCCGTCGACGGCTCCATGACAACGATACTTCCGCCGTCCCCCGCGTACTTCTCGACCGAGTCGCGCAATATCTCCTCGGCCTCGTGCTGTATGACATGATCGATGGTCAACACGACATCGGGCCCCTCCTCTGCCGGTACCATGACCCGATCGTCCGTAGAGATCCAACGACCGCCGGCGTCACGCTTCTGCTCCACCATTCCGGGTTTGCCGCGCAACAGATCGTCGAGCCACGACTCGAGCCCATACCGCCCCTTGTCTCCCTTACCGGGATCTCCCGGACTCACGAATCCGACCACCTGCCCGGCAAGACTTCCGCCCGGATAATACCGCACCTTCTCTTTTCGAAGATACACGCCCTTGAGTCCGAGCTCGGCGACGCGTGAAGCCTCGTCATCGGTAAGTTTTTTCTTGATCGGCGCGAAACGGTTGTCGAGGTTCTGGCACTTTTCACGGATATCCGACGACGGGATACCGACGGCTCCGGAAAGCGCTTCCGCGGTCGCGGCGACGTTTTCGATTTCTCCGGGAACCAGATAAAGCAACGGGTATTCTCGATTCACCGCTGCCGGATACATCGCCTCCCCTTCGCGGAAATAGAGTTCGCCACGGTCCGGAACGAGTTCGGCGGAAACCGATTGCTGATTTTCCGCCAAGGCCCTCCACTTGTCCGCGCCGACGAACTGAAGGACGAAGAGACGCGTCATGATCGAGGTGCCGACGACGAACACGAAAAAAAGAAGGGCTCTCACCCTTCCCGAAGCCGGCGGCGCCATCCGCCCCGACCGTTCCGCTCCCGAAGCCGGATTCGTTTTTCTTTTCACCATACGTATGCGGACATGCTTCCAGGTGCGGAAACCGGCACCTCCCCGTCAGTGTTTCCTATCGGAGAGCGACCGCTCCGCGTCCGCCGATCGTCCGTATCTCCGCGGTCCGATCCATCTCTCTCCCCTTCGCGGCCTCCTCGATACGCGAAAGCGAAAGGGCCTGCGCCTCCGATATCTTCAACTTGCGGTTCTCCTCCTTGAGTGTGGCGATATCCGATTCGACTTTCCGCGCCTCGTACCCCTGCACCGCTCCAAGATTGAGCGCGTACACGTAGGCAATACTCGACAGGAAGAAAACGAACAATCCTGCAAGCGCCACGGGATGCACCGAGCCCGCGAAAAAACGCGTCTTTCCGCGTGAACCATGCTGTTTCTGAACTCCGTAATCTTTAGACATATCATTTCGCCCCCTGTTTGTGTTTATTTTTTTGACTGACAGCTCACAACTGATAACTCGCAACATCGAGAACGAAATCCCACCCGTGTTGTAAGTCGTCAGTTATTCGTTGTCAGTCGGATTTCACAGTTTCTCGGCGACCCGAAGCTTCGCGCTCCGCGACCGCGGGTTTTCGCTGATTTCTTTCGCGCTCGGAACGATGAATTTCGGAGAGAGTGTCCGTATGACGGCCTTCCGCCCACAGACGCACTTCGGAAACTCGGCCGGGCAGACACACCCACGAGACATCTCGGCAAACATCCTCTTCACGAGAGCGTCTTCGCCGGAATGGAACGTGATGACCGCGATCCTCCCCCCTTTGCCCAGTACGGAGATGCCCTCCCGCAGGAACGTCCCGATGGCGGACAATTCCCCGTTCACCTCTATACGTATCGCCTGAAACACCTTCGTCGCCGGATGTATTCCCATCTTCCTGCGTTCCACGTCCGAGAAGCATCCGGATACGGTCTCCGCAAGCTCCGCCGTCCGGGTGAAAGGCTTCTCACCCCGTCTCGCGACGATCGCCTGCGCGATCTTCCATGCCTTCGGCTCGTCGCCGTATTCACGGAAGAGCTTCGCGAGCGCCTCGTCGTCCCAACCGTTCACGATATCGGCCGCGGTTCGCTCCGTCCGTCCGTCAAGCCGCATGTCGAGAGGTCCGTCGGCACGGAACGAGAACCCTCGTTCCGCATCGTCGATCTGGTCCGACGAGAACCCGAAGTCCGCGAGTATCGCGTCCGCCTGTTCCACCCCGAGAGATCGAAGCGTTTCCGCGATCCGGGAAAAATTCTCCCCGACTACGGTAAGCGATCCCTTCTCCATCGCTTCCCGCAATCCGGCATCCGCTTCCGCGGAGCGCCGGAAACGCCCGATCGCCCTCTCATCGGCGTCGAACGCGACCACCCTCCCACCGGGGAGCACGTGCGAGAGTATGGCTCTCGTATGCCCGCCGCCGCCGAGGGTCGCGTCCACCGCCGTGTCGCCCTTTTGAAGGTCCATCGCTTCGATAGCCTCGTCCAGGAGCACTGGAATGTGTCTCGTCATAACCTCAACCCACAACCGACAACTCACCACTCACAACCAGAAATCCATTCGATGTTGTAAGTTGTCAGTTGTATGTTGTCAGCTATTAGTAAACTCCGAGCTTCCCAAGTTCTTCCGCGATCCCGTCCGTGTTCTTCTCCGCCTCCGCCTTATACGTCTTCCACGTATCCTCTCCCCAGATCTCGAGACGATTGAACAATCCGACCACGACCACGTTCTTACCGAGTCCCGCGTATTCCTTGAGATAGTCCGGAATAAGCACGCGACCCTGGCTGTCAAGCTCCACGTCCGTCGCACCCGCGAGCTGCAAACGGATGAAACTGCGCGTTCCCGCCTCGCCCACCGGCATCGTACCGAGTTTCTCCGCCAGTTCCTCCCACACCTTCATCGGGTATACGAAGAGCGAACGGTCCAAACCGCGGGTCACGACCACCCGGCTACCGAGCTCCCCGCGGAACTTCGATGGCAGCGCGAGACGCCGTTTCGGATCGATGCTATGTGAGTATTCACCGATGAACATAGGCTCACCACAATTCCCCACTTATTGGCACTTCGATGCCATTCTACTCCACTCATCCATACCGTGTCAACACTCCGGATGACTTCACGCGAAATTGCTTGAATAAAACAAAAAACGGCATCGACTCGTGCCGTTCCCCCGTTCTTCGTGCCCTATCCTATGCGTCCGGTCGATCCCATGTCATCGGATACACTTTTTCATCTTGTCATTCCGAGCAGACCGAGGAATTTGCCACTGACCAGATTACCAGTCGGAACGTTCGGCAGATCCCTCCACTCTCCGATTCGGTCGGGATGACAAAATCACCTTTTCAGGAATTTGAATGGTGAAAATTGATTATTGATCATTGCTTCCGACGCAGATACTCCTTCCGCTCAGCCTCCGGCAGTTTCTCTATCGCATACCGGAGCATCGTGCGCGGCATACGTTTCACATGCGCATCCAGGAATGTTCGCAGTACCGACTCGTCACGCTTCCCGACCTCCCGAAGCATCCAGCCGGTCGCCTTATGGATCAGGTCATGTCTGTCGCCGAGCAACGTCTCGCATATCGAAAGCGTATCATCGAATTCGTCCGCACGGATGAATGCCGCGGTCGAAATGATGGAGATACGCCGCTCCCACAGATTATCCGACTTCGAAAGTTTCCGAAGGACGCTCCGCCCGCTTCGTCGCGTCAGCAAATGATCACCGATGATCTTCGGAACGATCACATCGACGAGGTCCCAGTTGTTCATCGCACCGCGGTGCGCGAACAGGAAATCGTATATCGTTGCCCGCGCGTTCGAGTCGGCCCGTTCATACGCGTACGTCAGGATGAGAAGCCCCGTCATCCGAGCTTCGTGGTACGGACTCGACAGGAGTTTTTCGATTTCCGAAAACGCAAGATCCCGGAATTCCTTTGCGATCTTCCGCTGTTCCGGCATGACGACGCCGAGGAACCGGTCGCCCTCGCCGTATTCTCCCTTGCCCGTCTTGAAAAATCCCGACAGGAGCTCCGCCTTGTCCGGCGTTCCGAGTGACTTCAACCGTTTTATAACTGCCGTCGAAGACATGACGGTGATGACAGATTAGAATTCTCGCAGCATGCGCACCAAAAGTCGTACCGGGGCGCCGGCAGCGCCCTTGGCAAGGAACTCGTCCTCGACCGCCGTCATACGCGGCGCCATATCGATATGCACCCATGGGTATCCGTCCGCGAACTGTTTCAGAAACGCGGCCGCGGTAATCGCCCCGCCCCATCGCGCGCGACCAAGGTTTGCCACATCCCCGAATGTCCCTTGGACTTCCGCATCGTATTCCTCCCACAAGGGTAGCGGCCAGACGAAATCGCCACTCTCCTCGCCCCAGGCCCTGAACCGATGTTCCATCTTTTCATCCTGCGTAAAAATAGCCGATGCCCGCTCCCCGAGCGCGACCATCGCCGCGCCGGTCAAGGTCGCCACGTCCACGACGATCGCCGGGTCGTATCGCTTCGCATACGTCAGTGCGTCCGCGAGAATGATCCGCCCTTCCGCGTCAGTATTCTTCACTTCGATCGTCTTTCCAGACATCGAACGCAGAATATCGCCGGGACGATAGCTCGAACCGGACGGCATATTCTCGACCGCCGGCACAAGCGCCACGATATTCCGCCTGATACCGGTCCGGGCGGCCGCCGCGACCGTATGCAGTACCGCCGCCGCCCCCGACATATCCATGTTCATCCCGTCGGAAATGGATGCGTCCGGTTTCAGGTTCAGACCGCCGGTATCGAACGTGACCCCTTTACCGACCAGCACGAGCGGCTTGTCCCCTTTCTTCCCTCCGGCAAATTCGAGCACGATGAAACGCGGCTCCTCGGAAGAACCCTGACCGACACCGAGCACGCCGCCCATACCGAGCTTCTTCATCTCCGGCACGCCGAGCACTTTCACCTTCGCCTTTTCACCGATCCGCTTCGCGATCTTTCTCGCCTCGTCCGAAAGCGTCTTCGGCACGACGTCGCTTCCCGGAAGATTCGCGAGTCGGCGGCACGCGTTCGTTTCCTCACCGACGATCTTGCCCCGGACGAGTCCGTCCTTCACTTCCTTCGTATCCGCATTAAGTGGTCGGGTTTGTCAAACACGATAGTGTCGACAATGAGAGAGAATTTCGAAAAATTTAGCGGGCCGAATTAAAAAGTTCCTGAGGGGTCCTGTACTCCAATGATTGGTGACGTCGTTTTGTATTGTAGAAGGAAAA
>CAINXS010000060.1 GCA_903854995.1 Candidatus Moraniibacteriota bacterium
AAGCGATTCTGGAATATCTCCCGTATTACAACGGGGAACGGATTCATATGGGAATCGGATACCAAACACCCGAAGAAGTGATGCAAAGGTATTGACTAGGAAACGGGTCGCAATAAATCAAGTCCACGAAGATCAAATACGTTAAATACATCGTGGCTTAGATAAAGCATTTATAAGAATGAACTCCCATACGACTTTTCCGGTTTCATTCGGACGAACGACTTTTGGCCCCGTAAAGCCTCGCTACTCGGCTTCGAGGCATGCTTTTCTTCTTCCGCCTCCGTTGTAAGTTGTAAGTTGTTCGTTGTCAGTCGGCTTTCGCCCCATATTCCCATGCCTTCGCGACGGACTGCGCGATGCGGACCGAGGTAAACGATTCGGGAATATCGGTCTCGATATCGAAATGAGTGACGTCGGTCGGCACGACGCCGGACTCCTTAAGAAGGCCATCGATCGCCTCGAAGAGCTGATGCCCCATATCCCGCGCCTCGGGCCATTTTCGCAAAGAGACTCCCTTCCCGTCCTTAAGTAGAACAAGCCGGGACGATTCCTTTCCGATATTCAATAGGAATGAATGCGACATAAGGGCAATACCGGTCATAACGATTCATGGCGTCCGTCTTTTTTCAGTCATACCGGGCTA
This sequence comes from Candidatus Moraniibacteriota bacterium, assembly GCA_903854995.1. Taxonomy (GTDB): domain Bacteria; phylum Patescibacteriota; class Minisyncoccia; order Moranbacterales; family UBA1568; genus JAAXTX01. Next base: position 644 of record CAINXS010000060.1, read on the forward strand.
CGAGCCGGGGCGGATGGATTCCGGATCAACGCGCATTCGCCCGTCAAGAGACCGGGGTACGAGTATGTCCGCTTCGTTTTTCTTCCGCTCATTTTATTGATTTGAGTTTTTACCACCTTCCGATAAAACACCCCCCCTGAGAGTCTGTTTTCACGGGCGCGTATTCGGCAGTCTGCTCCGCGAAGGCCGGTGTGTCAATCCGGGATTTCAGCTTTTTTTCGGACCGCCATACCACGCCTTTCATGCATGGAGAGCTCCACAGAGGAAAGGAATTCTTTGCAATGATATTATGAATCCATCCGCTTCCGCCTCCGCAAAGACACTTACTCCGAGCCGAAATCAAGAGATTCATCCGATACGTCGGAAGAAAGAGGCACCTGAGTCGATACATCCGCTGTCGTTCCGGATTTTCCAGACCGTTTCCAGACACAGGCCGTTTCGCCGTCTCCACCGGAGACCCATCCGACGTCTGCCCGACAGATACAGGTGGTATAAAGCGAGGTAAGGGCGATAGCCGAATCATGATCGGCGTCACAACGATACGGTTCGGATATGTTCTTCGTGAGTTTCATTGTTCCGTTCACATCGAGATCCGTGACCGGATCCTCATCCCTGATACCTATGCCGAGTCTCCCCTCAAGCAGCACGTTCCCCTGCGCGTCCTTCGCGAGGACGTCTCCGAGATCGAAGGTCCTGTAGAAGTCCATGAGGGCGAGGTTCTCGTCCCTAAGGGCGGCCATATCGGATTCGAGGCGGGCGATCCTCGTCTCGTGGCCGGAGACGAGGTCGGCAGAGAAGGCTCCGGTCTCGAGGGTGGTGATCCGTTTGTCGAGATCCGTGTCCTTCTTGGCGAGTGTCGCGAGAGAGTCGCCGACGAGGGTCAGCTGGGCATCGACCGAGGATTGGAGTCCGCCGAGGGTCGTGGCTGTCTTTCCGGTCGAGAGGTCGAGAGTGTCGAGGCGGAAGGAGAGGGAGTCTATCTCTTCCTGCTGCCCCTGGATCGCGGAGACCGCGTATGGGACGAGGCCGAGGTAGTTGACGGCGAGTTTCCCGTCGGGACCGGTCGAGACGAGACTCGGGAGGACGTCTTGCACGTCCTGGGCGATGAGGCCGATATGGGAAGGGTCGCTTTCGGATTCCTTCTTCCACCGGAAGGAGACGGGATCGAGGGAGGTGATGAGGTCGAGGGACTGGGCGGGAGAGAGGGAGACGATGTCCTTCTTGAGGGAGCGGTCGGAGGAACAGATGAGGGCGGTGCTTGTGGGGTTTATGGTGCAGGTGCCGTTGCTGTCGGTGAAGCCGGCGACGTCGCCGTCGGTCGATCGGGAGACATGGAGGAGGTACGAGGGGGAAGTCGTCCCAATCCCCACATTCCCCTTCAATGCCGTCGTCACGATAGAATCATTCCCCAACACCACCGTATTGCTCCCCAAGCCG
>CAINXS010000061.1 GCA_903854995.1 Candidatus Moraniibacteriota bacterium
TCCAGGACTTGCAAAGGAAGATGAGACGGTGGAATATGTATTACAATGATTTGGAGCACTGCGGATTGAACGGAAAGAGTCCGAACGAATTTCTGAAAGAATTCGAATTAATAAATCCGCCAAATGTGTGTACTTAAAACACACTTCATGATGCCGATCGAAAATCTGAATCGTGCGGAGTGAAATCATATATTTACAAGAAAAGTCCCTCATATAAGGGACTTTTTGTGGACGAACTTTCAATAGCCGTCACGAAAACAGGTTACCGATCTTTTCAAGAATCCGGAACTGGGAGAAGTCGCGCACCGTGACGAAAATCATCAGGAGTAACAGGAGAAAGAATCCGACCTGATGAAACCGCTGCTCGATGATTTCCCGAACCGGGGTTCCCTTGAACTTCTCGATGATCACGAAGAAGATGCGTCCCCCGTCGAGCGCCGGTATCGGCAGTATGTTGAATATCGCCAGGTTCACCGAGAGTATCGCGGCGAACTGGATGAGATACGCGATGCCGAGCTCGCTCATCTGTTTGGTCGCATACACGATTCCCACCGGACCGGTCACGTCTATTCCCGCACCGTGACCCATAAACAATCCCTTCATCATTCCCGCAAGTGCGAGGAATATGGAAGCGGTCACGTTCCAGGTCGCCTGCGCCCCCCGAAACGGCGCCTCGTACCAGGGGTATCGTATGGAACCGGTTTCCGCGAACGAGATACCGAGCGCACCCTCGTTTGCCGGCGCGTTCTGACGAGGCGTCCCGTGAAGCGTGAGCGTCTCGCCTCCGCGTCCGACGGAAATTTTCGTGTCGCTGCCAAGGCGGGCATCGATCGCCCGTTTGGCCTCCGCAAGACCAGAAATCGTCACGCCTTCGACAGCGAGTATGCGGTCTCCAGGTCGAAGCCCCATGATTTCCGCCGGCGAACCCTTGGCGACCGAGAAAATCTGCACCGATACGTCGCTCGCGATATTCCGGTTCTCATCCGTCACCGGCTGCGGGAATCCGACCACATACAGGGACGAAATCAGGATCCAGGCCAACAGGAAGTTCATGGCGACCCCGGCAGCGAGCACGGCCACCCGCGTTCCCACAGGCTTCGAGGCAAAGCTGTCCGAGTCGAGAAGCGCATTCGAATCCTCGCCTTTCATCCGGACAAATCCCCCAAACGGAATCCAGTTGAGCGAGTAGATAGTGTGCTCGGATTTTACATCCTCGTCTCCGAAGAATATCCGTCTTTTACCGGTTTTCGACTCCTTCACGATGCCAAGCAGGCGTGGCGGGAATCCAAATCCGAATTCCTCGGCCTTGATGCCGCTTCGTATCGCCACGATGAAATGACCAAGTTCGTGGGCCAGTATGAGCACCCCGAGCAGCAGAAAAAAAATGAGGAACGTCGCGAACGTCATGGCGTTTCTTCGTTTGAGATCGGATTATACCGTGAGGATTTCCTCTTCCTTGCGCTTTCGTACGGATTCGAGCTCCGCGTTCCATTTGTCCACTTCCTTCTGAAGCTCATCCTTCCCAGAGAACTTCTCGTCTTCCCCGATCAGGCCTTCCTTTTCCAGCGACAGGATCTCCTTCCATATCTCCTCCCTGATGTTTCGCACGGAAACGCGCGCGTCTTCCATCCTGGCGTTCAGCGTCCTGACAAGTTCCTTACGACGATCCTCCGTAAGCGGAGGAAGCGACAGACGGATGATGTGACCGTCATCCGCGGGATTGAGGCCGAGATCGGAAGACCGGATCGCGTCGGCGACCGCCTGGAGACTCGACTGGTCCCACGGTTGGATGACCAGCATCCGCGACTCCGGAACCGTGACACTCGCTATCTGCTTGATCGGCGTGCGCGAACCGTAATACTCGACCATGACATCCTCGACGAGGGACGGATGCGCCCTGCCTGTCCGCAACTTCGCCGCCTCCGTCTGAAAATGCTCCAGAGCGGCGCGGAAACGGCTTTCGTTGCCCGAGATGATTCCTTTCACTTCGCTCATACTGATTGATAACTGGTTATCCGGATATGTGAGACCGACAAGACATCATTTGAAATTCCGCAGACCGACGAAGAGATACTTGGAGTCGAACGGATCATACGAGACGACGGATGCGGAACGGTCCGAGTTGAGCGCGGTGACCGACCATGTCGCCCCCTCGTTCGTCGACCGATAGAAGGTCTTTCCCGCGACGAACACGATATTCTTCGAATCCCGGGGATCGACCGCGACCGACCGGATGGGAAATTTCTCCGCGCTCTCGATAATATTGAGTTTGGTCCAATTCTTCCCGTCGTCGGTACTCCGATATATTCCCGAATCCGACGTACCCGAATACAGGACACCCGATCGCGAGGGATCGGCGACCAGGGTCAGCATCTGACCGGGCGCATCCGTCGCGTTTGCAGCCGACTGATCGATTCCTTTTCCCTGGAGTGCACGCGCCCTCGCCTCTTCCGCCTTCACGGTCTTCCAGTCGATCCACGTGTTTCCCCCGTCGAACGAGTGGTACATGCCCTGTCCATACGTTATGAAGGATATCGAATCGTGACGTTTCGCATCGAAGGTGATATTCGAGATGATCCCGTACTCCGTTTTGCTGCCGAGATTCTTCCACGTCGCCCCCGCGTCGAGCGACTTCAACAGCGTTCCGGCATTCGTTCCCGCATAGATGACCTCCGCGTTCCACGGATCCTGCGCAAGCGAGGAAACGAACGTTTCGTTCCCCGGTTCCGTATAGACCTCGGTCCAATTGGATCCGTTGTCATCCGTCCGGAAAATCTTTCCGCGGCCGTTCACGACGCCGGAAACGAACATCCTGTTATCGGGATCCCTCCGATCGACGATGAAGCTGTAGATGCGTTTCGGCGGAAACGGGATAGGCAACCAGGTCTCCCCGCCGTTATCCGTCTTGAACACCCCGTCATCGACGGTGCCGAGTACGATCGACTTCGGCTTGGTAGGGTGAAAAGCGATGGACAGTATGTCCGCCTTATCGATTATCCGGTTCGCATCGACGGTCGAACGGACCTGGAACGTAAGACCGGCGTCCTCGCTTTTCCACACGCTGCCCTTCTCGTTCTTCGAAACCAGCCCACCCGGAACAGGCAATTGCGGCTGACCGGTCGTCGCCGGTTGCGTACCCACCGAACACCCGGACAACACCACCGCCAACACCGGCACGAAGAGCTGTATCGTTTTTTTCATATTTAGGAGTTTTCCCGAGGGTTCCTGTTTTTTCAGTATATCAGAAGGGTCCGAAAAGCAAAACGGCGATTGACTCCCGGCTTCGTACAAGCTATACTTCCCTTGTTTCCATTTTATGCCGGGTCGTTAGCTCAAGCCAATTCCGCCAGCTGGCGGACTTTTAAGCCGATGGTCGCCGGTGTATTATTAGAATCAATCTCGGGTCGTTAGCTCAGTTGGTAGAGCAGTGGCCTTTTAAGCCAACGGTCGCTGGTTCGAATCCAGCACGACCCACCCCGAGAATAGACGCTCTATATCTATCAGTTGTCCGAAATCCGCATTTGCCCTAGTGCTAAAATTAACAATTCAACAATATGACAACGAATAGATGTATCATAATTCATGGATGCCCCTCTGATTCTGAAAAAGAGATGGATCCTGAAACAAGGACCTATGACAAGCACTGGATTCCGTGGTTAAAAAGAAATCTTATTGCAAAAAATATTGAAACGGAAACTCCCCTCATGCCATCGCCCTGGCAACCTGATTATGAAAAATTCAAAGCTGAGTTTGATAAATATGCTGTCGATGAGAATACGATTTTAGTGGGTCATAGTTGCGGTTGCGCCTTCTTGGTTCGATGGCTTGGTGAAACTAAGACCAAAATTTTTAAACTTTTTTTAGTCGCGCCTTGGAAAATTCCGCAAGAGAAAAGGAATGGTGCTGATGTAAATTTCTATACATATCATATTGACCAGTCTATCAAGGACAGGATAAGTCAAATAGTTATGTTTACTGCGGACGATGAGGAGGAAGATGGAAAAAAAAGTTTAAAAATTTTTCATGATGTACTTGGTGGCGAGATTATCGCGCTAAAAGGGCGAGGGCATTACTGTTTGGACGATATGAAAACCGAGGAGCTTCCTGAGCTATTGGAAAAGATTTTGCAATAAGATTTCGAGGCGTCCATTTCTTGCTAACAAGGACGGGCAAATGCGGACACCGCACAACACTTCATATCCGGTTCAGGAATTTTTCACATTTATGATTCAAGGTAGGGAAAATTCCTTCTCCCAAATTTTTGTTCCGCTATCGCTGCACAAAAAATTCGGATGATGCGAAACGTTGGTAGATCCGCCGGCTGGCGGACTGTTAAGCCAACGGTCGCTGGTTCGAATCCAGCACGACCCACCGAAAACGAAAAGCCGCCTCCGGGCGGTTTTTCGTTTGTGTCAGTCGAAGACAAGAGAACAGGCAACGGCGGATGCGTCACTCGCTTATCGTTTTCCTCATCGGTATCAATAGCAATCGGCGCCCTTCAAGCGGCTCCTTCGCAAGGACATCGACCGGCTCGACAGAGTTCCATCCGTTTGCCTGGAAGAATCCCAGGGCTTTCGGCTCCGCACTGAGCAACGCCGTCCGCATCCTCCGCGTTCGTAACCGCGCCTCCAGTTCCGAAAGGATCCGGGTACCAAGTCCCCGTAAACGGTACTCCGGCCGGACGAACACATGCGTAACCCAACCGTCCTTCCGTGCCCGTCCGAAGCCCGCGAATCGGTCATTTTCCCACGCGGTCAGGAAAAGGTCTCCTTCCCATGTTCGTATCTCATCCTCGGCCGGATCGTCAAACACGACTTCGGATGCCGCATCGTCCACGTGCAGAAGATCGACGATATCTTTCGCGCTGGCCGAACCGAAACCGTCACACATTGAAAAGTTCGATACGTTCATGCGATTTCTGTCTTATTGTCCGGACGCAACATCCTTGCCAGTGAACTCTTCGCTTCGAATATCCTCTTCGTCGCCTCGTATTCGGCCACGTATTCGATATCAATCTTGATTCCGAATACCCACTTCTTGTTATCACGAAGGTATTAACGACTGTATTCTACACCAAAAGGAAAACTGGAACGACCGGCCCTCGTATAGTATACTGCATTCACTCCATGTTTACGGAAAAAATCCCTATGAACCGAGATAATCCGGCTATCAAATATCACCTCAAAAGTCGCGGAAAGATTGAAACGTCCCTCAAATCCCCCTTACGTTCAGCGGAAGATCTCTCACTCGCGTATACCCCGGGAGTGGCGGAAGTGTGCAGGACCATCGCGGCGGAACCCGAAACCGTGGAAACACTCACGAATCGCGGAAATACGGTCGCGATCGTGACTGATGGGACCGCCATTCTCGGGCTCGGCGATATAGGCCCCTCTGCCGGTCTTCCGGTCATGGAAGGAAAGGCCATGCTGTTCAAGAAAACGGCGGACGTCGATGCCGTACCGCTCTGCATCTCGGCGAACGGCACGGAGGACGTAGTCCGATTCTGCAAACAGATAGAACCGTCGTTCGGAGGCATCAACCTCGAGGATATCGCCGCTCCGGAATGTTTCGAAATACTTGAACGGCTGGAGAACGAACTTTCGATCCCGGTATTCCACGACGATCAGGACGGTACCGCCATCGTGGTCACGGCAGCGCTCATAAACGCCTCCAAGGTACGCGGCAGCGACATCACATCGCTTCGGGCCGTCATAAACGGATCAGGAGCGGCCGGCATAGCGATCGCGAGACTCCTGATTTCAAAAGGTGTCGAAGACGTCGTACTTGTCGACAGCAAGGGTATCCTGAACCTCGAACGGGCGGACCTTAACGATTCGAAGCGGGAAATAGCGTCGCGATCGAATCCTCGCGCGCTTTCCGGGAATCTCGCAACCGCCTTATCGAATGCGGACGTATTCATCGGCGTCTCCAAAGGAAATATCCTCGACCGCGACGACATACGGACGATGGCCGAACGGCCCATCGTGTTCGCGATGGCAAATCCGGAACCCGAAATTCTTCCCGACGAGGCGACCGCGGGCGGAGCATTCATCGTCGGCACCGGTCGTTCCGATTTCCCAAATCAGATAAACAACGCGCTCGTTTTTCCCGGGTTGTTCCGCGGACTCCTCGACGCGCGCGCCGCGGATTCTTCCCGCTCCGTTTCAAAGGTGACGGACTCCCTGAAACTCGCCGTCGCGAACGCTCTGGCGGGAACGGTCGAACCGACCGTCGACCGCATCCTCCCGGCCGTCATGGACCCTTCCGTCGTCCCGGCTGTCCGCACAGCCGTTCTCGCATGGAACGCTTCATAGTCGGCATTTCAAGGCCCTGTCGAACCCAACACAAAAAGACGCCCTGTCTCCGGGGCGTCTTTTTGAACCGATCATCTCCGTGAAAGCTTATACCGCGACAAGCCGGTCTTTCCCGACGTACGGACGAAGGACTTCCGGCACGACGACGGAACCGTCGGCTTGCTGGAAATTCTCAAGAATAGCAATGAGCGGACGGATGCTGGTAAGAGCGGTATTGTTGAGCATATAAACCGGGGTCTTCTTCCCCGTTTCTGGATCACGATATTTCACATCGAGACGACGAGCCTGCCAATCGGTGAAGTTCGAGGCGCTCCCAAGCTCGCCCCATCGGTCGAGACCCGGCATCCAGGCTTCCAGGTCGAACGCCTTATATTTCCCGGTTCCCATATCACCCGCACAAATGCGTATTTTTCGATACGGAAGTCCGAGTTCGGACAGTATTTCTTCCGTGATGGACAACATCTCCGCCTGCAACGTTTCGGCCATATCGATATCGGCGGGAGCAAGCACGACCTGCTCGACCTTCATGAACTCATGCACGCGATACAGACCCTTCGTATCCTTTCCGTAGGAGCCGATCTCGCTCCTATAACACTGGCTGAATCCCGCATATCGGATCGGCAGATCGGCGGCTTCGAGCGTTTCACCGGAATGAAAAGCGAGGAGTGACGGCTCGGAAGTTCCCACAAGGAATTTCTTTTCCTTCGATTCGCTCCCGTCCGTTTCCTTGTCCGATGACGCGACCTGATAGATCTCGTCCACCTCCCCGTCGTATTCGAGTCCCTTGAAATAGCCGCTGCCGAAAAGCGGAAATCCTTTCACCAATGTCGGCGGAATCATAGGAAGATATCCCTTCGACGACATCTTGGACAGGGCATACGACATGAGTCCGAGAGCAAGAAGCGCTCCGTCCCCCTTGAGATAATATCCGCGGTACCCGGCGACCTTCGTTCCCCGCTCGAGATCGAACAGTCCAAGCGATTCGCCAAGCATGATATGATCCTTCGGTTCGAACCCGAATTCACGGATCTCGCCGTTGCGCGACACCTCCACGTTGTCTTCGTCACTCTGTCCTTCCGGCGTGTCCTCCGCAACGATGTTCGGCACGAGCGCCATCAGCGCATCGAAACGCGCTTTCGTTTCACGAGCCATCGGCTCAAGCGATTCGATCTTCTCCTTGATGGCTTTCCCTTCGGCAATGGCCGCCAGCCGTTCCTCGTCCGACTTCGCCTGCGCGATTTTTTGGTTCAGGCCGTTCTTCTCCGCCTGGGCGGACTCCAAGGACTGTGCCGCCTCGATCCGCGCCCGGTCCGCCTCAAAAAGCGCCTCGATATCGAATGCGAGTTTCTTTCCCTTCGCCGCGGCGGCAATCTCGTCCTTGTGGTCCCTGATGAACTGGATGTCGAGCATAATCGGGAACTGACAACCTATAACTGACAACTTATAACCGTCCACATAATCAGTGGCTGAGATTTCTTGTTGTAAGTTGTTTGTTGTAAGTTATTCGTTTAATGACGTTGTGGTCGCTGGTGGACTCGAACCACCGACCCCTGCAATGTGAATGCAGTGCTCTAACCAACTGAGCTAAGCGACCTTTTTCCCGATTACCACTTCGCTTATCCTAGCCGAAACACCTGAACTTGTCCATATGGGAGTCACACCCGCCGTTTCCTGAACGCTCCCGTAGAGACAGGGCATGCCCTGTCTCTACACTGAAAATCTCATGACGAGGAAATCTCCATGAGCAGTTCCCGGATAATCCCCTTTTCCTCCAGCAGCAAAGCCTCTTCCTCGCACCACTCCGAATAGGTCCCGGGATGCTCGCGGATCTCGGTTAGAAAGTCGTCCCAATCCACCCACCGTGTCACCTCGACCTCGTCCGCGGCCGGATTCGGTTCGACGGATGCGATTCCGATAAAAACCGGACAGATCTCGTTTTCCGTCACGCCCTCCCTGGTGAACTTGTACCGGTATGGCACGCCGAACCGGAGCATATCCGCCCTCATGCCAAGCTCGCGGTCTAGCCGTCGCACAACCGCATCGATACGTTCCTCGCCGGGACCGGGATGACCGCAACAGCTGTTCGACCAGACCATCGGCCAAACCTTCTTCGCATGACTTCGCTGCTGCAGAAGAAGCTTTCCATCCGATTTTCGGAACAGGAAACAGGAAAACGCCCGATGAAGCGGCGTCTCCAACCCGTGGACCTCCGATTTCGGCGTCGTGCCGATCTCGGTATCGTTTTCGTCAACAAGGACGACCAGTTCTTCGGACATAGTCAGTGAACAGTTAACATGGAACAGATAACAGGGAGCACGAACCACGCCCCGGCTCCCCCCTGTCAGAGAGGAGCTTCTGAGTCATCGAAGGCGAGGGAGTAGGAGGCTCAACCATCAATATACAAATCTACTTGGCTGCCGATATATCAGCGGCTTCCATATCAGCCGGTTTCAGCTTCGAAAAGAAAAAGATGTAGATAATCTCGAGCAGACCGATCGTATTGAGCACCAGCAACACGACAAACCAGGCTTTCTGGCCGTTCCGTGCCGCCCTCCAGAGCGCGACCCCTTTCCAGGCAAGCGACCAGATAAGTACCGGCACGAGAATCGCCAGAGCCTGCGGGACAAGATTCGGATTCATAGGATTTTTATTATCATTATATGCACGATTATATCATATCGCCTCCCGACCCGCCCCTTTCGATCATCCATCGGATTTCGACAGAGTGACATCAGCATTTCCCCTCCACTTCCTTCCAGAACTGAGCGAAAAATTCCTTCATAAAATCGCTCCTTTCCCGGGCGATCGTTTTGCCGGTCTTCGTCAGCATCCGATCCTTGATACCCTTCAGATGCGTTTCGTACTCGAGGATCGCCGTGTCATCCTCGGTGTATTCGTATTTCTTCGGGTTCTTCGCGTGTTCGGCTTCGTTCTCGGCATACAGTTTCGTGACGCCGATCATGCCTGCGAACAGGAAGTCCCGCGCCACGCCGACCGCGCCGAGTGAGTCGATCTTTTAAGTGGTCGGGTTTGTCAAACACGATAGTGTCGACAATGAGAGAGAATTTCGAAAAATTTAGCGGGCCGAATTAAAAAGTTCCTGAGGGGTCCTGTACTCCAATGATTGGTGACGTCGTTTTGTATTGTAGAAGGAAAA
>CAINXS010000062.1 GCA_903854995.1 Candidatus Moraniibacteriota bacterium
AGACCCTCACCGAAGCTGGCTATCCGCCGGAACTGGCCTATTTCGAGTGCATGCACGAGATGAAGCTCATCGTCGATCTCTACTACGAGGGCGGCCTGTCGCGCATGAACTACTCGGTCAGCGACACCGCAGAGTACGGTGGCATGACCCGCGGCCCGCGCGTTGTCGCCTCCGTCGCGAAAGCCGAGATGAAGAAAATTCTCGAAGAGATCCAGGACGGTCGCTTCGCCAAAGAGTTCATCGACGAGTGCAACTCCGGCTACAAAACGATGAACGAGCTGCGTGAGCAGAACCGCACTCACCCAGTGGAAATCATCGGCGCGAAGCTCCGCCAGATGATGAGCTGGCTCAAGAAACAGTAAAGCAAGGAGGAACGAAGAAAGGAAAAGCAGGCTGTCCACCGCGGATAGCCTGCTTTCATTTCTAATACAATTTTCGTTGATTCACCGAATTTGCATTTGAATGTGAAAAGAGCGTCTAGCTATGGCTGACGCTCTTCTCGATTATCGAGTTTCCGCTCTCGTTTACTTACCCGGCCGGCTTCCGGGTTTTTCAATCGGAATGTCAGCCTTGCACAGCGGACATTCTTCCGGAGCGTAGCTGACCGCTTTCAGAACAAGGGCAGAGAACTGGTTATCAGCCAGCCGTACGCTGCCGTTGCTGCGGTCAACCACCGACCCGACGCCGACCACGATACCTCCGGCGGCCTCGATGAGCTCGATTACTTCCCTGACCGAGCCCCCGGTCGTGATGACGTCCTCGATGACCAGGAATTTTTCGCCTGGCATGACCGTAAACCCGCGGCGAAGGGACATGACTCCATCATTTCTCTCTGTGAAGACGGTTTTTTTACCGAGCTGACGGCCGACTTCGGTGCCGACCACGATGCCGCCGATCGCAGGTGAAATGACGGTGTCGATGTCACAGCTCCTGAAGTTATCTGCGATGATACCGCTGACCAGCTCCAGGTACTTGGGATACTGGAGCACCTTGGCGCACTGAAAGTATTGTGGGCCGTGACGGCCGGAAGTGTACCTGTAATGGCCATCGAGCAGGGCTTCGGTTTCTCTGAAAATGTCGAGTAAGGAATCCGGTTGCATGGGCAATCTCCGTTTGCGGACGTTGTAGGAATTTAAACAACCTCCCGATTCGTATCGGGAACAAGCCAATAAAAGCAGGGGAATCGGTATATGTCAATCCGGTAGGCTAAAAAATTGCTTGTGTTGGTCCATTTTACGATGTATTCGGGATGGTATATACTCATCTCACCAGGGAACGATACCGGATTTGCGGTTGTCGTTTTATGCGGATACGATTTCGCACTTTATCCTTCACAAGACGCATATGCAAAAGATTACTCCGTGCCTATGGTTCAATGACAATGCGGAAGAAGCGATCCGGTTCTATACCTCCGTCTTCAAGGATTCGAGCATCGGTCCCTTCATCCGGCATGATGCGGCCAGTGCCGAGGTCTCCGGCCGTCCGGAGGGGACCTTTCTCTCCGGCACTTTCCGTTTGGAAGGTCAGGAATTCATGGTGCTTAATGGTGGTCCGCAGTTTCCGTTCACGGAAGCGATATCGCTCGTCGTGAACTGCGCAGATCAGAAGGAAGTCGATTACTATTGGAACAAGCTTACCGAGGGCGGAACGGAAGTCCAGTGCGGATGGCTCAAGGACAAGTTCGGGGTCTCGTGGCAGGTCGTGCCGACGATCCTCGACGAATTCCTGCGCGACCCTGCTGCGGCCAAAGCAGCGCGGGTCATGGAGGCCATGCTTAAGATGATCAAGATCGATATCGCCGAGCTGAAACGCGCCTTCGAAGGGTAGGAGGTGTTCCGGTGTTTCAACTGCTCCATTTTTTCGTCTCCGCGAGGATTTCGTCTTCGAAATCCGTGGCGGTCCAGGGCTTGAATACTGGATTGCCGCCCCGGCATGCGCGGGGCAGGCTGCCCGAGTACGGGCTCGCAAAGACAGGCATAGAGGGAGTATGTTTATGAGGAACGATATAAGCACGAGATTTCTTTCTTATGAAACCGCGAAGCGTAGAAGGATATATCTTGTCCGTCCCCAAGGAAGCACAGTCGAAGCTGCGCGAGCTGCGGGATATCATCAAGGCGGTCGCGCCGGAGGCGGAGGAACGCATCAGTTATAGCATGCCGTACTACGGGTATCATGGGCGACTGGCGTACTTCCGACTCTCGAAAAGTCACGTCGGGCTGTATCTGGCACCTTCTGTCATCGAACAGCACGCAAAAGAATTGGAAAAGTACGAGACTGCGAAGGCGACCGTTCGGTTCCCGCTTTCCGAAGACCTTCCTGTCGCGCTGATACGGAAGCTCATCAAGGCTGGCATGCGAACGAACGAGCATACGGTCCGGTCGACGTTGCAGCGGCCTCGGCAGACAATGCCGGCGTTCGTCCGTGAAGCACTTGCGACGAACAAGCTCACGGATGCCTATTCGGCCCGTCCGCCCTATCAGCGAAACGACTACCTTTCGTGGATCAATCGCGCCCAGCGCGAGGAAACGAAACAGAGGCGCCTCGCCCAGATGATTTCCGAACTCAAGCGTGGCGACCGGTATATGAACATGGTCTGGAAGGGGAAGGGAAAATGAAATGGAACCAAAAGAGCCGACCGGATCGGTTTTTTTGTTGAAAAATTGCTTATAAAGGCCGCATCGCCCGGTATTCCGCTCGGCAGAGAGAAAACGCTTCGAGCTGTGCTTCGGACGGTTTTTGTTTTGAACCTTGACACTTCGCGATATCAGAAGGTATCGTTGTCGGGCAGTAGCTATTTAACTCCATAATATCAACCGAAAGAGGTGCAGCATGAATGCAGCTGAACGTAAAGCCTTGGCGGGGAATAACATCCTTGCTTTAGCCATGAATCCTTATCCTGGACGGGGTTTCGTCGTCGGTCTCGATGAGACGGGCGAATACCTGGCTCAGGTGTACTGGATCATGGGCAGGAAACCGAACAGCCGGAACCGCGTGTTCAAATCGGACGAGACCGGACGGCTCTATACCGAACCCGCCGACTCGTCGAAGGTGGAGGATCCTTCGCTCATCATCTACAACGCCATGCGTGAGATTAGAGCTACGAGCAAGCGGTACATCGTCAGCAACGGCGATCAGACGGACACCGTTGTGGATGAGATGGGCTTCTTCGGTTGTCCGTCGCTTGATCTAGCGTTGAGAGAGCGGCAGTACGAGCCGGACCCGCCGAATTTCACACCGCGCATTACGGCCATGAGCGAACTTTTCCGCGATGGAAGTAACAGGCTCGAGATCTCGGTCTTGCGCAAATCTCTGTTCGGGGACGGGTGTGACCGGTACGCATATGTCCTGGGTGCTGTTCCGGGATTCGGCTATTGCGTCACGACCTATACCGGTGACGGTGATCCGCTCCCGTCCTTCTCCGGAGATCCGATGCTCATGCCGCTCGTTGGCGGAATCGGCGTAATCGCCGCGGATTACTGGGAGGCGCTCGACAAAGATAATCGCGTCTCTCTCGCGGTGAAGATGATTGAGATCTCGGGCGGCCGTTCCGAAATCCGCATCATCAATAAGTATGCACAGGTCTAAATCGCCTGCAGCCTGCAAGAAAACAGTCACACGGCAGTATCCGGTGACCAATCCTCACAAAATTAAACCAAAAACCCGGCCATCCACATGGACCCGGGTTTTTGATTGCCCGAAAACGCTCTGATAAGGTCCCCTTTCGCGCATCTTCGGGAGGGAGATGACTTCGATAATCCATCCTCTGATTTTGCGTAGCATTCGCATGACGAATGACTACTTCTCGTTCTCGGTCGTCATGTTCAGGAAGAAGATCGTTTCACTTTTCAGTTTTGCGCGGGCCCAGTCTTTCCGCGGTTCACTCAGGAGTTCTCCGAGGCCGTCGAGGATATGCCGGTCATCCATGCGCTCAAGCATGTCGACACATTTTTGCAAGGCCTCTTTGAAGGGGAGGCCGGAGCGCTGTTCCACTATTTCGCGGTTGATCTTCCAGCCCTGTTTGAAGAAGAAATACACGTCGAACACATCGCGGCTCGTTTTGCCGATCCGTTCGTACATGGCCATCAGCTTGTGCGCGAACATGTCCGGCTCGGTCATGACCAGCATGGAAATCCCCAGAAAGGTCTTCATCTCGTAGTTCGATCCGAATTGCCGTCGGTTGATCTCGATCTTGATATTCTGCGCCCCCGGCTCGTACGAGATGACCGTGAGCAGATTGAAGCGTTTTCTATGGGAATCCACGATGACGCCGTACGCTTTGGCGATGTCCTGGATTTTCCCGAACACGAGCTCCTCCTTGGAGTCGTCCAAGAGATCGAGGTCTATATCGACCGAATATCGGTCGAGCCCGTAGAAGAGCATCGCGGCCGTCCCGCCCTTGAATCCGAGGTACGGAGCGACGGTCGTATCGGTATAGATATCCTTGAGGATCCGCAGCAGGATGCTCTTATGTTTGGCATAGTTCGGCGTCATATCATTTCGTGTTTATGAAGTTCCGGTGAAATTTCCGTACCTGCTTTTCCAGCCGCTTGTTGCCGTATACGGGCAGGATTTCGAAAACCTTGTCCCAATCCAAGACGTTCAGGTTATCGAAGTGATATTCCTTGGTCACATACAGCCGGTCCAGAAAAGCCCGCTCTTTCGTGGCCCAGGCGACGCCGTTTCTATGATCGATTCCCGTGGTGTCGCTCAAGACGGAACTTTTCATGCGGACATAGGTGATTTTCTGACCGCCCGCCTCTATCTCGCGGTTCAGGTACGAAGCGACGAAGATGTTCCCATAGTACTGGAAACAGACCCCTTCCCGGGTCAGGACGGTCTCGAAGCCGATATAAGAGGGGGTGTAGATCCGCGTTGCCAGCTCGTACCGGTCGTAGTTTTCGTCTTTGGCATACAGGCCATGGCGGACCCGTAACAGCTTCCCTGCGCGGATGTACTTCTTCAGGCGATTGGTGATGGTCTCGCTCTCTGATTCGCCCCACAACAAAGCCACGTCCTGAACGGAGAAGACGGTTTTCGATGATCGCAACAGAATTTCCAGGAAATTTCCCTTTGAAGGTCTATTTTCCATATATGTACTGATATGGTACTTTAAGTACCCTTTCAGTAACAATAGTAGCATATTTTGATACTACGCGCAAGGACCGGGGTTTTTGATCGTTCACAAAACGCTCTGAAAAGGCCTGCTTTCGCACATCTTCGGGATGGATTGTGGCAGGATTGCTTCACGGCAACGATATTTGGTCCTGATTGAAATGAATGTAGTCAGCTTGCCTGCCAAATGAGCTCGAAAAGGGAACGCAGCGTGGTTGCGATCTCGCGGGAGCGGATGATGACACCCATCGGCTCGCTATCGCTTCGGAAGAGGAGGAAAGAAACATTGTCCCCGTAGATATACCCGTCGAGTGGGATCGGGAATTGTTCCCGGCTTACCATCTTTATCTCCCGATAATCGTCGGGATCGGTCTTGAGTCGGAGCCGTTTCGAGGTCGGGTCGCCACTGACGATGATTTTGATCGGGATTCGTCGGTTGATACGCTGGGGGATGTAGTAGTTGCGGGCGTACAGGTCCACATCGGGATGGATATTCTCGAGCCCGACGAAGTTGAGGATGGTTTTCCGTTCCCGAAGATTGTCCATATAGACGCGCTTCAGCCCTTCGAGGCCCTCATAGAAGGCAATATGCGGTTTGACGGTCGCGGTACGGAGGAGGAGTCGCAGTTCCGGAATGGTTTCTTCGAGCGTCGCGAGTTCCGCACGCTTTTTTTCGACGAGCACTTCCGGATCTTCCGCGACGATAGTCCGGCGCTTTCCCTGCATACTCTGCGTTAGGAGGCCCTTGTCGAGGAGATCGGGGAGGAGTGTGTAGAGCGTCGGGCGTTTGATTCCCGCCTTTTCGGCAAGGTGTTTTGGGAGACTCTCGCCTACTTCGAGCGCGGCCAGGTAGATGGCCGATTCTGTGTCGGAAAGGCCGAGACTAGCCAAAAGTTCGCGGTGTTCCATATGAAGTGTCGTCATTTATGACACTTACTCTATACCATTATTTACCTAGAAAAAGCAAGGAGTATAATTCGTTGTCACATTGAGAAAGGTATTTGTGACACAACTTTAACAATGGAGGAATGATGGACAAGGAGTCTGCTATCGGGGTTTTCCCGTGGATGCCTGAAAAAAAGCGGGAACAAAACATTCAAAAGCTTTCGGCACTTGTCGGACCGGAAAAAGCCGGGGAGATACGCGGCATGAAAAATGTGAGAATGCTGGTCCCGGAGCACTTCGTTCGGCTGATGGGGCAACTGCGTACCAAGGGCGATGAAGCTGGCGCGGAGGCCTTGCTGAAAACAGTTATACCGTCGGTCGAAGAAGGGGAGATCGATGTACCGGTCGAGTGTGGCAGAGACGGTATGGGGAGCGGATATCATCTGCAGGAGTTTGCGCTGCCGGACCACGAACAGCCGTGGAATATCCGGCGGCTGTATCCTGACAGGGTCATCCTGATCGTGTCGCTGTCCTGCGCGGGGATCTGTCGGTATTGCTTCCGAAAGTCCGAGTCGGGGCATACAAGACATATAGACCTTGCACCCGCACTCGACTATATCCGCGCGTGGAATACGAGTCGCGAACCGAAGATACGTGACGTCATCTTGAGTGGTGGGGACCCGCTGTCGCTTTCCGATACGAAGCTCGATGACCTTCTGACACAGGTATGGAACATTCCCGGTGTCGAATGTGTGCGACTTGATACCAAATACCCGGTTACGCGCCCGGCGCGTATCACGAAGCGCTTGCTGGATGTCCTTGATGGCAGGGTCAATATCATGATCGTGCATGTGACGCATCCGGCGGAAATAAGCGAGGAGATGATTGATGCGTGCAAAAGAATGGCCCGTCGGGGAATCGTACTCCGATCACATACGCCGCTCCTGCGGGGGATTAACGATAACCGCGAGACACTGAAGCAGCTTTTTTGGACGCTGTTCTCGAAGTGCGCCGTCACGCCTCTCTATGCCATTCAGTTCGTGGAAACGCCGGGAGCGACCCATTTCCGTATCCCGCTTTCGGAATCCTTGGAACTCATGCGGGGAATGCAAAACGAGCTTTCCGGTCCGGCCGTCCCGAACTTCATCATCTATCTGCCCGACGGGGGAGGGAAGTATGACATCGGTCCCTTCGAGGATATCGATACGATCGGCATCCGGAAAGTCGAGGGCGGGTACGAGATCCCTTCGCCGCTCTACCCCGGCAAACACAGCTTCTATCCCGATTGAACAAGGTGTAAAATCAGCCGAAAACCCGGCCATCCATATGGATCCGGGTTTTTGATTGTTAAAAAAGGCTTCACAGAGCGACGCTTGCGACATCTTCGGGAGGGGGGTAAGATTATAGTGACTCGAGGAAGAGTCGTTTCGTTTCTACTAGATCACCTGTATGTCCGAAAAACGTTTCGATATCCGGCCAAAGAAATTCAAAATTCACGAACTGCCGAAGCGATTTGAGATAACCAAGACGATGTATCCTGGAAGCACGCTTCTTTCAGAAGTGGAACAGATACGGGAGGGTGGACTTACGGTCGAGCGGGAGGAGGATCTGGACCGTCTGGTGGAAGCGCCGCTTCTTGAAGCATGCAAGATCTTGTATCGGAAAGGGATCCGGACTGAGTTCTCCTCGGCGAACCGCGCCGATATAACGAGTGGGTTCGCGTATATCGTCGTGGATGCCGGTTCCCTGACGGAACAAAACAAAGAGGTGGCGCTTCGTATGGGGGAAACGGAAATGATGCACGGCTCCGTCGAACGTCCGGGAGTATGGCTGAAAATTCCGGTCGGTGAGAATACGACCGTCGGCGAGGTGGAGACGGTCTCCATCGAAATCGCCAACCGTTTCGACCAGCAATAGCCGGAAGTCCCACCTGGAAAGCACGGTTTCTCTCATGGTTGGTCAAACTCAAATCAACTAAAGCCCAGCAATCCACACGGACCCGGGTTTTTGATTGCCCGAAAACGCTCTGAAAAGGCCTGCTTTCACACATCTTCGGGAGAGAGTATGATGATATGAACTCTGGAAAGTACTCACCATTTTCTATGTCAAAGTAGCGTCTACTGCCTATTATAGATATCAACGAGGATTATGAATGAGTTGCTAACAAAAAATCAAGGAGTCACGGAAGCTGAACGATATTTAAATCAACTCGCGGAGGGTAGTTTTTTATCGTTATGGAGTCATCCTGGCTTATTTAATTCGCAGGGAAAAGAGCTAAGCGATCTTTTGGTAGTCTGTGGGAATGATGTAATAATTTTTTCCTCCAAGGACTGTTCTTATCCGAATAGCGGAGATGAAGAGCGAGACTGGAGCCGTTGGTTTAAAAATGCTGTAAAGAAATCTGCAGAGCAGTTGTGGGGAGCGGAGAGATTCGTTAGAAATGGGTCTAAGCTTTTCGTTGACATGGCCTGTACGAAGCCTTTTCAGCTTGATTTTCCAGATCCAGACAAAGCAAATATTTTTCTTGTTTCCGTCTCTCATCAATCTTCTAAGCCTTGTAAAGAACTGTTCGGCGGATCAGGAAGTTTGATGTTAAACAGTGATATTCAAGGCTTCGATGCTCATACGGCACCTTTTACTATCGGTGATTTAGACATCAAAAAACCCTTTGTGCATGTATTAGATGATACCTCTGTAGATATCTTAATGAAGAATCTCGATACCGTTAGTGATTTTACGGCATATTTAATGAAGCGAGAAGCGCTAATTCGCTCAAAGGTAGATGTTATTTCAGCTGGTGAAGAGGAAATGCTTGCAAGTTATCTGAGAAATGTGAACGAACAAGAGGAACATGATTTTGAAATCCCCAAAGACACAAATGGTGTTGCATATCCTGAAGGAATTTGGGACGAATTTCAAAAGAATCCACAAAGAAAAGCACAAAAAGAGGAAGACCGAATTAGTTATTCTTGGGATTCTTTAATGGCGGTTCCCAACTTCTAACGCAACGGGTACGATGATTCAATCGTAATCAGAAACCCGTATGCAAAAACCATATACCCGCCTCTCCGACGCCGAACGGGAGGAAATCAGTATCAGGCTTG
>CAINXS010000063.1 GCA_903854995.1 Candidatus Moraniibacteriota bacterium
ACCGGTCAGCGGCATAAGACCCGTGATGGCGAAGATATTGATGAACGCCTGAAAGACGATCCAGGACACGATACCCACCGCCAGTAAACGCCCGAACTCGTCGGGTGCCTTCTGAGCGATCCGGAACCCGCGATAGGCGAAAAACAGGAATAAGGCGATGACTACTGCGCACCCCACGAAACCGAGTTCCTCACCAAGCACCGCGAAAATCGAATCGGTCATGGGTTCGGGAAGATAGAGGAACTTCTGACGGCTGTGCCCCAGCCCCACCCCCAGAAACCCGCCGGAGCCGAGAGCGATAAGCGCCTGCCGGATCTGATATCCGGCACCGCTCGGATCATGATCCGGATCGAGAAACACGAGCAACCGCTTCATCCGGTACGGCGCAAGCAGAATGAGCACTCCCAGCCCGGCAAGGCCGGCCCCGAACAGGAGACCGATATGCGAAAGCCGGGCGCCGGCGGAAAAGAACATGGCCATGGCGATGACGAAAAGAATGCCGAGCGTTCCGGTATCCGGCTGCTTCATGACAAGGAAGGCGATGATGCCGAGCATAAGGAGAAACGGAGCCACTCCTTCGAAGAAATCGGTTTTGCGGAGCAGATCCTTGCCGGAGAACCATGCCGAGAAATACACGATAAGCGCGAGCTTCATGACCTCGGACGGCTGAAACGGCGGAATCGGTCCGAGCTGGATCCAACGCGCCGCACCATATGCGGACGTACCGATGCCCGGTATCAGGACGAGGACCAAAAGACCGATCGCCCCGAAGAACATCGGGATGGCGACCTTGCGCCAGAACTGGTACCGTATGCGCTGAAAAACGAACAAGGCGACAAGACCCACGGCGACCCCGAAGAGTTGCCGCTTGAAAAAGAACGCCCCATCCTCGAATCGCAGGTTTCCATATGCCACACCGGCGCTCGCCACCATGACGAGTCCGATACCGAGCAACACAAAAACCGAGATCAGCAACGGCCGATCGAATGACGACGCCCTCCCGTCCTCACTTTGCTTTCGCATGGTTTTTCCGTTGTTCGCCATGTCGTTTCAATTTTCGCCGTTCGTTTTCCTCGACATCCCGTCCCTCCACTTCGCTATTTCACCGTGATGTCCGGACAGGAGCGTTTCGGGCACCTTCCATCCGCGGAATTCCTCCGGCTTCGTATACTGCGGATGTTCAAGCACGCCCTCTTCGGTATGCGATTCCGTCTCGGCGCTTTCCGCGTTGCCAAGGACACCGGGGATGAGTCTTGTCACCGCATCCGCGACGATCATCGCCGGCAGTTCGCCGCCCGTCAGCACATACTCCCCTATCGAAAGCTCCTCGTCCGCCAAATGTTCCGCCACACGCTCGTCCACGCCTTCGTACCGTCCACAGACGAAAATCAGCCGGTCATAGTCCGACACGAACCGGCGGGCGTCTTTTTGCGTGAACCTTTTCCCTTTTGCCGAAAAAAGGATGACTCTCGTCCGTTCCCGTGGTACGTCCCCTTTCGTGAGCACGTCCTCCACGCATGCGAAAATCGGCTCCGCCTTCATGACCATCCCCGCACCGCCGCCGTATGGCGTATCGTCTACGGTCCGATGCCTGTCCGTCGTATAATCGCGCGGATTCGCGAACGAAAACGAGACCAGCCCGTCCTCTTTGGCGCGGTTCAGCATGGACACGCCGAGGTACGACGCGAAACATTCGGGGAACAGGGAAACGAAATCGAAAACCATATCGGATAATGGGAATGATGAATGGAGAATAATGAATAAGGAGAGAAAACGAAAGCCGATTCACCATCACCGGACAAACGAGCGGGAAAAATATATACGAGAACCAACCATCGGATATTACTGTCCTGTGCCGTGTCCACGACATTTGACTATCGACTTTTGACCTGCTCTTCTTTTCCATTCTACCCCGAAAAGACGGGGAAAGGAAGGAAAATAATTCAGCCGCGGCGACACTTGACAGTGGCCACGGCTGAAACCGGCTTGTTCCCGGATATTCCCCGTCAGAATGGAGGAAGCTCGCATTGAAGAGCGTCCCAGAAAACGAGAAACACCTCGGCGGAATCGGGTTCGATGGAATCGCCGCCGTACGTGAGTGATACTCCGACGAAATACCTTTTTTCATCGTCGACCATCGGATCGAGCCGTACCCTGAGTTCACGACCGCCGAATTCAATGTGTGCCTCGTACGCATACGCGTTCTTGCATCGGAAATCCTTTGCAAGCGTGCCATCTTTGAACCGGAATTCATCAACGCAATACGCGGGGTTATCGGTCTCTCGGTTCAACCCGTCTACCGTCCAGCCGTTCATTTCCGCTGCCACCCGGAACGCCGTCGCGATGTGCACGGCATCATACGGAGGTTTCGGCAGCAAAAACCTCGTCACGTTTGTAGGTGTTTTTTTCATTCTTACATGGTTTGATTGTTGTTTCTTTTGGACAAATATTCGGAGAGGACGAGTCCTAATCCAAAGCTTTCATGAGCCGGATCAGGAATTCCTCCACCTGCGTTTTCGCGACCGTGCGGATCGCTTCATGATCCGTAGGTACGGGTGGCGTCGTGTATCCGTAGGTGAACATAATTTCGTCGTGTTCGGAAACATCGAACGATTCCATGCCTGACGGTTTTCTCAGATACAGATGCAAAGTCAGCAAGACGCTTGCAAAATGCATGATGACGATCGGGCAGCTCACCGAATAGCATTCATACTTCCGCTCGACGTAGTTGATCCGGCCGTCGTCACCCACGATCGTAATGCGCTCCGTTTCATGAGGTCCGAAACAGGAACGTTTGTGGTTCGACCAGCTTGGCAGCTCCTCGAATACTCGCACGGCCGCGGCGATGATCTCGTCAGAGCCGTATGTACGCTTCAAAGGCAGACTGTAATTCATGCACACCTCCATCGATAGGTTTATTCTTATGGGAAAGTTCTAAATTCGACGCACGAAAGACGAATGACTCCATCTTCCCTGCGACGACGAAAACGGCACCCCGTTTCCTGCTACCTGCTATATGCTATTTGTTATCTGTTTTCTGATTTGCTCAGCACGAAATCACGATCAAGCACGATGCTTTTCTCGGTCCTGTTTCCGTCCTTGCCGAGTACCGAAATCGACACCGGAGTATCACCCGTTCCTGCCTGACGCGCAATCTTGAGATCGTAAAAATCACGATCGATCCCAGACGGAAGGTCGTATTCCAAAACGATATCTTTCGATTCGCCGAGTTTCACCTGCACAAGCGCACCGACGTATTTCTTTCCCATGAAGGTCCCATAGACCGGCTCGGTAGCAACGCCGTCCATGCTTCGGACGAAGCTCCCCCCGGGAACGTAGACCCGAAGGAACGTCTGGTAATCCTTTACCATGAAGGTCTTCTCCGTACCGGTATTTTCGTAATGGATCGTCAACCTCGCCTTCGCGGTCTCACCGGAAAGGTCCACGTCGTAGTGCATCGAGCGCTTCATCACGGAATCGGTCTTCCACGCGTTCAGGTTCGCGTCCACCGCCATCAGAAAGTCGTCTTGCCACTTGGAATCGAACGCGCCACCCCACCCCGCTGCAAGGACCGATGATTCGAGGGCCGCGTCCGAAAACGAAAGCTGTATATCCTTGCGATTCAGGTCCCCGATCATGACCTTGAACAGTTTCAGGAGATCCTGCGGCGGGAGCGATTTCACCCGCTCGAGAATCTGTCCACCGAGAAGCCCGAGCACGGACTTGCGTTCACCGAAATCGATCCCTTGATCGATGTAGGACTTCTCCACCTGTTTCTCCAGATCAAGAATGGCGTTGTCGGAGCCGTACGAGCCCGGGAAACCCGGTACCTCGACCGGTCCGGTCACCGTAAGCACCGAAGAAAGCACGTCGGCGGTTATCCCGATGACACCGTCAAAATGTTCCTCACCGCCACCCATCGCATAGAACTCCGTCGCCTTGTCCGCATCCGTCTGGAAGTCCGGTTCCCAGTTCGAATCACGGAGTTTCCACGAAGAAATCTTCAACGTTTCCTTCATGGGGTATGGCGGCGCGACCGTATCCGGAATTCGGCCGTCGAAGTTGCCGGTATCATGCGTCTGAAAATCGGTCACGTGCCCGTCACGGACTTTAAGGATGCCGAACGAACCGATGAACCCGCCACCCGGACGAAGCTCGAGGTTGTTCTGAAACAGTATGAGAAACGTCTTCTCCTTGCCGCCCGTCCGAAGCACGGAATCGGCAAGATATCCGAGCGCCTGCGTATCGTTCTTCATGTCGGACGAAAATGGCAGCTTTCCCGCAATCTCTCCCACAGAACCGAATCCCTGGTTCCGCGCCTCCCAATAGAAGAACCAACCGGTAAGAAACAGCGCCGAAAGGATCGCGACGATCGTCCCCGTACGATACGGGTGTTTTCGATCCGGTTTGACTACGGTATCCATATGATTCGCATTGTAATCCGAACGGTAATGATCAACCACGAAGCAGCTCGTTCAAACGTCGCTGATAATCCGATTTCGTCGGAGAAGGATGATTTTCTTCAACCGAAGGAAGTTCTTCCGACCGCGACGGCACTTCCAGAACCGACTCGGTCGTCGCTTCCACGGCAGCCGGTGCAACGGCTTCCGTGACATCCGTGTCACCGGTCCCGTCAAGCGATTTTCCATCCCCTTCGAACTCCTCGAACGTGAATTCCTTCAGGAACCGCTCCTCCTCTTCGGAATACGTCGGGATATCCATCGGTGCAGGAGCCTGCTTCACGGCGGTCACCGGCGCCGACTTCGGAACCGGAAGATCGCTCCGACGAGTCGATTCCACCCTCATTGCCGGCTCGGGCTCGAAAAATGCGTCATCCTTCAAGGCCATGGCCGGCTCGTCGATTTTTTCCGATACCTCCGTCATCCCGGAATCGATGACCGGCATTTCCTGGGGAGCCGAATCGGAAAGCAAGGGCGAAACCGGGCGCTTCGGCTCGAAGATATCCGCACTGAACGGATTTATCGGAAGAGGCATCTTTCGACGGCCGCTCATGGCCGGCAAGTTCCGTATCGCGGATGATATGAAAAATATCGCTCCGGTGACGGCTATGCCGATCGCGACGCTCCCAAAAAACAAAAGGAAACCGTTCGGCAATCGGGACGAGACCGACGGACCGTCGACGATCCGGAAGTCCGCCTCCCCGTCCACATCATAGTACGCGGACGCATATCGGAACAGCGCGAGTGCCGCAGTCCTCGCGATATCCTTCGCGTCGTCCGGGTCGTCCGCGAATGCCCGAACCGAAATCGTGCTTCCGGTTCCGGTCGGCGCTATCGAGATCATGGATTCGAACGACGCTCGCATCGCGTCGCCGGACAGTTCCGTAACGTCCGCAGTCGCCATCAGCCCCGGGACGGATTCCGAATCCTTGAAAAACAATTCGCGGAATTTCGCGGTCCGTGACAGGAATACGACGTTCTCGACGATTTCCTTGGACGAGGCGGTCGCCTTTTCGCCGGGTATCACGAGCACGGAAAGATCCGCCTGATAGCCGCGATTCCCTTCCGAAAGCGCAATAAACGATGCGAGCGTTATGAACAGGACCGTCCCCGTGAAGGTACCGCCGTATCTGCCCCAAAAGGATTCCCGCGTCTTTTTCATCCGCGGCCCGTTGACGTTGTCCGATGCCATATCGTTATTCGTTGCGGAGACGGACCGTCTCCTCGTACAATTCCGCGGTCTGTCGCGCGATCGCCTCCCAGCCGTAGTGATCCTCCGCGCGCTTGTGCGCGAGCCGTCCGTATTCCGCCATCGCGGCCGGCCGATTGAGCAGTTTCGCGAGTTCAGCCTTGAGCGATTCGACGTCTTTGGCATCGAAATACTCTCCGGCATCGCCAAGCGCCTCTTCATTGCCCGGTATGTGGCTCGCAACGATCGGTAACCCGTAGCTCATCGCCTCCAGGAGCGCGATCGACAATCCCTCATCCTCGGACGACTGCACGAAGACTGCCGCGTTGGTGAACAGTTCGGCAAGCGCCTCTCCCGACTGCTCGCCGAGAAAAAGTACGCTCTCGCGACCTTCGCTCATTTTGTGGAGATGTCGTTCATAGCCCGGCGTTTCCGCATGCGTCCCGACGATGGCAAGTTTGAAATTGTTCGGAAGCCGCCCCGTATCCTCGAGATCGAGAAACGCCTTGATGAGATGATGTATTCCCTTATGGGCGACCAGACGGGAAACGGCGAGCACATAGCGTCTTTCCTTGAGTCCGAATGCGGAAAGCATATCCGACGACTTGGCCGGGACCGCTTCCGCTCCGTTCGGTATATAGACGATTTCACGACCGTACCGCTTCTTGGCATACTCCGCCATCCCCCGGGACACCGCGATGGTCCGATTCGGAAACGAACAGGTAAGCCGTTCCGCGAAACGCAGGCACGCCTTGGCGAACGCCCCCCATTTTCCATGGAAATAGTCCCGACTGTGGAACGTGGCGACCACTTCCGTATTCCGAAGCAGGATACGGGGAATGAACGAGATTGCCGAAGGTCCGATCGACTGGTAATGGATGATGTCGTAACCGCCGAACAGCGCGTGCATCGTCGCGATCACGGTATGCGTTATCGCATCAAGATGCTTCGTCGGAATGCTCGGAAGCGACACGATGCGGACACCCTGATATCGCGTCACGGCAGGATCGGCATAGTGCGGACGCGAATAGACCGTCACCTCGTGTCCGAGGGCGGCCAATCGCACGGCAAGATGTTCGACATGCGTTTCCACGCCGCCGGACTTCGCCGGAATGCCTTTTTGTCCGATGAATGCTATTTTCATGATATCGACGTTTCCCGCGTTACGACCGACTCCCGCTTAGAACGCGCGGACGACCGGCGAGACATTCCCGAGTCGGTTACCCCAAGACGAGTTCTTCTCGAAATAGACGTTCTTCCACATTCCCATGGCGGCACCGTTGCGGGCCAAAAGAGCGATTCCCCACCGACCGTTGTCCACCGTCTTCGAGGACTTCACCCCGAACTTCCCGGCACCTCCGAAGCTTTCCACCTCGACGCCCTCGCGTCCGTTCCTGCGGAACTGGTTGTCACGCGACCAGATTTCCGCACCGTCGACGACGGCCTTCCAGCCGCTGCCGCGGTTGTCGTTTGATCGGACATCCTCGAGCCAGGCCTTTACGCCGGCGATGAAATCGATGCCGTCGGTCCCGTTGTCATGGATGTCGCAGTTCACGAGTACGACGTAGCGCTTTTCGGAATAAATACCTGCCTTTCCGCTTCCCTTCACTTCCACCTTCTCCGCGTAGAGTCGGCGATCCTTGTCCCGCGGCGCAGACTCGGCACGGATGCCGTCACGATCCGCTCCCTTCACGACGAGGTCGAACAGCTTCACCTTCGCGTCCTCCGCGATACGGATACCGTTCCGACCGTTTTTGACCGTCACGAAACTGAGCGACGATCCGTGCTTCATCGTCACCGTCGGCTTGTCGTCATCACCGTCAATGACCACCTTGCCACGGTCCTTGTGATCTCCCTTCACGACGACCCCCTTCGGGACCGTGACGTTTTCCTTGTACGTACCGTCATGAATATAGACCTCGTCCCCTTCCTTCGCATGCTTGAGCGCATCGGAAATCTCCTTGTACGGATGAGCGCTCGTCCCGTCCTGTACACCGGACGCATCGTTGTCGACCGTGATCGTTCGTGAGTTTCCGAACGCGATCGTCGGAACGATGACCGCCACCGCGAGCGCAGCTACGATAAACCCGTATTTTGCCCTTGAAAACGTCTGAAAAGACATAGTTCACCCGGTCAATGATTAACGGAATATGATAACAAACAAGTCTTTTTTTGTCAATAAGCGGAATTCGGACTACAATACGAGAAAAGAAACCTCAAACTCCTATGAATCGTGAATCTCTCGAACGGCTGTTTTCGCCTAGGTCCATCGCCTTGGTCGGTGCCTCGACCAAACTCGGAACGGTCGGAAACGACCTCGCGAAAAATCTCATCCTCGGCTCCTTCGACGGAACGGTGTTTCCGGTGAATCCGAAGGCTGACGAACTGTATGGCGTCCGATGTTTCCCGAACGTAGCGGCCATCGGTTCCGTTCCGGATCTTGCCATAATCGCGGTTCCGGCTGCCGCCGTCGTGGACGTTCTCAAACAGTGCGCGGATATCGGCATCCGTGCCGGCGTCGTCATTTCCGCAGGCTTTCGGGAAACGGGGCCCGAAGGCGTCGCGCGGGAAACGGAACTCGCCGATATCGCGAGAAAGGCGGGCATGGCGCTTCTGGGACCGAACTGCCTCGGCTTTCTTCATCCGGCACTTCGCCTGAACGCATCCTTCGCACCGCGATTGCCGCGCCGAGGTCCGGTAGGTTTCCTTTCGCAAAGCGGCGCGCTCCTGACCGCCGTCCTGGATCTTTCGGAAGGAAGACTGGGCTTCTCCAAAACCATCAGCACGGGAAATACCGCGGTTCTCGACGAGAAGACGCTGATCGGATACCTTTCGTCCGATCCGGATACCCGGGTCATCTCCTTTTATGCCGAAGGTCTTTCCGACGCGCCGGCGTTCGTGACCCTCGGCCGCGAGTTGCTGTCCCTTCCGGAAGCGAAGCCGGTGATCGCACTCAAATCCGGACGTACCGAATCGGGTATGCGGGCCTCCGGTTCACATACCGGATCGCTTGCCGGTACGGATGCGGCCTATGACGCGCTGTTCCGCCAGTCACGCATCCTTCGTGCCAATTCCGTCCGGGAGTTCCTCGACACCGCATCGGCGTTTTCGCTCAATCCGCTCCCGCACGGACCTCGCGTCGCCATCATCACGAATGCCGGCGGTCTCGGGGTCATCGCCGCAGACTCGGCCACGAAGGCCGGTCTCGCCATTTCCCCTCTTTCAGAGAAAACCGCAGACGCCCTTCGGCCGCTTCTTCCTCCCGCGGCAAGCGTCGGAAATCCGATCGACGTTCTCGGGGACGCGAAAAGCGACCGCTACCGGATCGCGCTCGACCTCGCCGCCAAGGATTCCGATATTGACTCTCTGATCGTCATCGTGACCCCGCAATCCATGACGGAAGCCGACGAGACCGCGAACGTCATCATCGAGGCGAAACGGACGTACGGGAAGCCGATACTGGCCGTTTTTTCCGGAGGCCACGCGTTCGAACGCGGCATAGGCTTACTTCGCGAGGCCAACGTCTCCGTTTTCATATATCCGGAAGACGCCGCGAAAACGCTGGGGATGATGGCTCAGGTATCCGCATGGCGAACGGGTCGCTTTTCGTCGAAGCGCCCGTTCGCCGGAATCGATCGCAAACGAGCGGCAGCAGCCATAGCAACAGCGAAGACTGAGGGAAGGACCAAACTCACCGAAATGGAAATAGGCGAGATCCTTCGCGCATACGGCTTCCCGATGCTTCAGAGCCGCTTCGCCGCGACGCCGGAAGAGGCGGCCGACATAGCGCGGTCCTTCGGAAAGCCGGTCGCACTCAAGATCTCTTCACCCGACATCATCCACAAGACGGATACGGGCGGTGTCATGCTCGATGTCGCCCCGGAACATGTCGCGGAGAAATATTCCGAGCTGCTCGATCGCGTGCGGACGAAACGCCCCGATGCGAAGCTCGACGGTGTCACGGTCATGGAAATGGGCGCCCCGGACGGCAAGGAACTCATACTCGGCGTGAAGGACGAACCGAGGCTTGGATCACTCATCCTGGTCGGCATGGGCGGCATCTACACGGAAACGCTGCGGGATGTCTCGTTCCGCTTCGCACCGCTCATGCCCGAAGATGCGGCGGAGATGCTCGCCGAACTGCACGGCTATAAGATGCTTCGGGGAGTCCGCGGCGAATCCGGCATCGACACCGGACTCGTGACGGAGTGTCTGCAGCGACTCTCACGACTGGTCGAAGACTTCCCGGAAATCTCGGAACTCGATATCAATCCGCTGTCCGCACACCCGGACCCATCCCTTACCCGTATTCTCGACGCCCGCATCTCCATAAGATGAATCGCATCGTTCCATCAAAAAACCGCCGATAATTCGGCGGTCGTGTCGACTACGCGGGATTCATTTAGATTCCCGGAGCGTTTCCGTCAGACGGTCGAAGGAATCGAGATATTTCGCCTCTCCGAATCGCTCCACGGTTTTCCGGCGTATCGTCTCGGTATCGTCGAGTCCGCAGGAACCTTCGATCAGCTTCCGGACAGAGTCCGTGAAATCGGCTTCGTCTTTCGCAAGCCACCCCGTCTTCCCGCGCTCCACGATCTCTGACAACGCGCCGACGTCGTATCCGATGAAGGGCTTCCCGGCGGCGGCGGCCTCGAGTGCGACCAATCCGAACGTTTCCGGCAGACGCGACGCGCTCACGACGAACGAGGCGTCACGATACAGCGCGTCAAGTTCCCCGCGGGACCGTTCCCCGACGTATCGAACGTGTTCCGATGCCGGAATCGGCATCGTCTTCCGGCCGGCCAGTATCAACGGATACCTCATCGTATCGAACCGTTCAACGAGTTCCCTTATACCCTTGTCCTCGGAGACGGAACCCGCATACAGCGCATACGGCCCGACGGATGAACGGGTGGCGGCATCCGCGTCCGATACGGCGGACCGGGTCACGAAATGCGGAATGACCCGGATCTTCCGTTCCGGTATGCCCGCGCGAAGCAGCGTGTCTTTCACGAAACCGCTCGGCACGATGAAAGCGTCGACGCAACGGGTATAGTATCCCATGATCCGGTCGGCATACGCGCGAACGACGAGAAGCAGCCTCTTCGCGAAGAAATAGTCCGGCACGAACAGGTATTTCCAATACGAAGTTCCGACAACGTCGTGATACGCGTCTTTGTCCGGCGACACGACGTGAAAATCGTGCACCGTCAGGATGATCGGGATGCCGCGCTTGCGGATGATCGGGAAAAATGACGGGGAAAGCTGATGATAGGCGTTATGAACATGCACGACATCGGGTCGGAACGTGTCGAGCGCCCGTCGCATAACCCGCCGTCCCTCGAATGACCAGAACAACCGTCCGACCCCTTTGATCAGGTGCCACGCGTTTCCGGCATCCCCTTCCGCGAATCCGGCCCGACTCACGAGAAAGGTCGGCATCGTTGCGGGAAGGTTCTTCGGATGGTCCATCGAGAATACGGCCACCTCGTGCCCTCCGTCGGACAGCAGCCGCAGAACGTCGAGAAAATGACGCTCCGCTCCGCGCCGTTCATGAAAGAATTTGTTGACTTCGAGTACGCGCATAGGACCGTTACGAGACCGTATCACGCATGTCGGAAAGCGACCGCAGCAACCCGAGCGTCACCCAGAAAAAGATGCCGAGCAGGTTCGTTTCCAGATACGGCTGGGAGAAAAAGACGATACCCTGAAACAACAGGAGTCCGGTCAGAACCGTCCGGGAGCCGCGAATGAACGCGCTTCCCGAACCTGACTGGAACGAACCCCGAACCAGCGACACGAGGAACGCCGCAAAGGCCACTGTTCCGAATATCCCCGTCTGTATCAGAAGCGCCAACCAGGAATTGTGCATGTTCCGGACCTCGACATACTGTCGGTATTCGCCGAGCTCGACCGGGACGCTCGCGCCGAATCCGATTCCCCGGAACGGATGCTCCGAGAATCGTGACAGTGCGCTTTTCCAGACGGCTTCGCGCCAGGCAAGGCTTTCATCCGTCCCGCTTCCGATGGAGAGGACGCGCTCCCGAACGATCGCGGACGCGTCACCGACAGGGTCTCCGACGACGTTCTCCGGAAGCGACGCGAAAAGCGCCACCGAGAGGATCGCGATCGTGACGACCGGGAACGCCACGGCCAGGAAATATCTTCCAAGCGGCCTTCCGATACGCACGGGAGCCGACGCGACCGCGGTAAAAAGCGTTACGGCGATGCCGATCCACAGATGGCGCATCAGTGATCCGAGGATGCCCGCGAACAACAGTACGACAAGAACGAAATATCGATACTTCTCGGATTGCCATGTCTTCCCCTCCGCACGAAACGGAAAATACAGGAGGACCGTAAGGAATGCGAGTGAATACGAAAACGCGTGCGGAAACGCCAGGAAACGCGTTCCCGGCGTCGAAAGCGGCGTATATTCGGTCCAGAGTCCCCCTCCGCGGACCAATCCGATAAACAGGAATGACACGCCGATCGCGACGGTACCGAGAAACATCCTTCCGACCGTCATCAGGTCTTCCTTCGTCCGTACGAAAGCGACCACGGCAAAGTATGTCATGCCGTAAAAGACATAGTTCTTCCACGTGCTGAATGCCGTTGCCAGTCCGATATCACGGCCGAGTCCGAGTGCTCCGCCGATAAATATGCCCGTTACGATGATGAAGAACGTCAACAGCAGGAGATCCGTAAAACGAAGCCGGAGCCGACGACCCCCGTCGCGAATCCACAGGAGCACGGACGAGGCAAAGGTCGCTACCAATATCAGGTCGAGCGGATACAGTTTGTAAGTCGCCTCCCCGATCGACATCGGTACGAGCGTGAAAAACCGCTCGAAGAGGATCGTCACCGAGATCGCCGCCGCAAGACCGGCCCGCGGATACAGAAACGCAAGACCGTCCGCCAAAACGACGGTCGACAGGAATATCGGCATCGAAAAACCGACGGTCACATTGGCCGCGGAATCGATCGAAAGGAGAATCAGGAGAAACACGAAGGCGACTCCCTCCCTCTCTCGACTGTCCGTGAGTACAAAAAATGGCTTATCCATTGAAAATCGTATATTTATCACCAACAGTATATAATACTACATAATCAGAAAAAAATCAAGCCCTGGTGCGGCTGCACACAGGGCTTGAATTGGTTGTTCGCATCAACGTTTGTCATCAATCGACTTCGAGCGCGCCGGCTGGCTGGCCGGTTGCCGGGTCGATGTAGCTGCAGTCGACATGGCAGCCGTCAAACTTCGGCTGTGTTGCCTGGTCGTTGTCGCTACACTCGAGGTGCAGGTAGCTACCATCTGCCATCTTGAGGTTAAAACGGCCGCCATTCTTGGCGATGTCGCCGAGCACGACACTGGAAGCGGCAGCGGCAAGCTTGATCCGCTTCACAAATCCGCCTTTTTTCCCGTGGCCGACATAGTGCTCAACCGCTGAGACCGGGCCCAGACCCCGCCAGCTGACGACGGCATTTCCATCCTTCTTTTCGACCGTGATGGTCGAGGTTACCGGTGCCTGATAAGTGGCAGCCTGTGCGACGGATGCCGTCATTGCCCCGATGACAGGGGCTGCGGCCAGCATAATTGCGACCGCGAGCGTTTTGATTTTTTTCAACATGATTACCGCCCCTCCTATGGGCGGAATTTTTATAAAAAAACATACTGCCGATACCTCACTCCCTGAAAGGATAACGTTATTCCCTTCATTGAACGAAGCTCTCCATAGTAGCGCGAAATGGTCTTTCTGTCAAGGGTGGAAATTGCCTATTCCAAGCGGTTTTCGAAATACCGACAGTGCCGATATGACAAAAAAATGGGGCTGTTCGCGAGAACGGCCCCATTCTATTCTGTCACTGTTGTCGTCTTTTCGTGAAACATGGGCTCCGTCGTTGCGTGCCCTATCTCCTCTCAAGACTTATTGCCTTATTCGACAAAGATACTTACGGCTTCAGTGCCGACCGAATCGGGAACCACATGAAGCGAATCCCCCGCATTCGATGGCGCCTGTTCCGTCGCCTTCGTTCCGATGGTCGCATCCGGCTTCGATCCGAAAGCTTCCGCCATCGTGCCGAGCGACTTCACGGACTCGCGTCCGTCGCGTTCGTACTTCTGACGGAGCTTGCCCCAGAGCTCGTAGCGCAGGGTAAGACCGATGGTCGGTCCCGCGCCGTTGCCGTTTATGATCGGCAGCGATACCCAGGGGCTGATCATCAGGCTCTCATCGTAGCGGAACTCCGGAATGACCTGTAAGAAGGTCACGTCGTCCCAGTTCTGATGAAAGATCCTTCCGATCGGCCGGAACTGCCAGTCATCGCTCAGACGGTACTGTGCAAAGACACTGGCGGCCTGACTACCGCGATCCTGCGGAGAATCGCCCGACCACGACGAGCTGAAGCGGGTGGCATCGTACCACCAGGCTTCGGCGGAGACGCCGTAGAGCGCGCTCTCCGAAGTCCGCTGCCAGTACTCGCCGTAGAGACCGAACTTCTGTCCCCACTGCTTGACATGGTAGCTGTCACTCCTCCCCTCGACATAGTCGTTCGGAAGATAGCGGAGTTTCAGCTGCCAGCCGGCGGGATACAGTACCTCCTGGCCGAACTCGTCATGATGGGACGCGAGGAAGTTGCGTTTTACACCGACCTGCGGACCGAAGCCTCCCTCGTCCCACGAGTACCCGGTCCCGCTCTCACCGGAACCGCCATAGCCGTAGAAGCCGATGCCGGCCGAATAGCCGTCACCAAGCTCGCAGGAGATGAGTCCCTCACCCCAGTAGAAATTACCCTGCGCGGCGTCGTTCTTCCAGACGCCGGCACCGGTAATCAGCTCGTACTCGAGCTCGCAGCCCTCCTTACTCGGAAATACCGAGATGGAAGGCGGCTCGGACTGAGGCGGCTCGACCGGTGGAGCCGGAGGAACGGACGGAACCGGAGGATTCTCACCGCCGTGTCCGGGCAACAGGTTGCCGCAGACTTTCGGGTGAATCAGCCATTTCCCGTCGACGGACATCGCTGTCAACCCCCTGACCTTCAATGCATCCGCGAGTTTCAGGTTTCCGCCGTAGCGGATCGCCTTCTTCCCGCCGATCATCATTCCGTTCGAAAGCTCGAGTCTGGTCTTGGTGCTGTCATCCAGCACGGCGACTAGTCTTCCATCTTCCCGCTCGAAGTGACCGTTGACGGAATTACCCGTGAGCTGCGCCCACAGGATCGCGGCGACGTCGTCCGAAATACCGGGCAGCAGCAGCCTGACGGCCGCCGGGCCGTTCTCCGGGAAGCGACGCAGCTTGTCCGCACCGGGATGCCAACGGAAATCGCCTTTGACGGTCTTCACGATGAAGCCGTCGGCGATGCTCTTTCCGACCCGCGGAGCGATTCCTTCCGGAACCGCGATCCGCTGTCCGATCCGGATCCTGTCCGGATCCTTGATGCCGTTCGCGGCCGCCACCTTGCGGTATGCGGTTCCGAACAGCTTCGACATCGTATCGCCCTTTCGGACGACATAGACGCCGGTTCCGGCGCGAGCGTCCCGCAGCCCTACGAAGAGAGCGAGCAGGAGCGCGAGCACTATCGATACATGGCGTTTCACGACACTACCCTCCCTGTTTGAACGTTTTCAGCCTGATGTTATTCTGCTCCATCAGGAGTTTGATGATTTTGAGGTTTCTTCCGTAGTCATTCCGGGAGATGTCTGATTCGTAATCGAACCCGGTCGAATGTGCCCCGAGAGCGCGGGCCAGATTGAACGCGAGCTGTGTCGCGTTCGATATCAGGTCCATGGTCGGATTAAAGCTCACCGAAAAAAGGCTGCCTCGGGCCGTCGCGACGAGCTTCTCTCCGAAACCGTACCCCGGATTCTCTCCGGCCAGGTTCCGCACCTGGTCCGTCGAGAGCGGTGAAACGATCGTGCCGGCCTTCGTCTCATAGACGGTCCAGCTCGCGATCGCCCGGCTCATGTCCCTGACGAGCTTGAGTTCGCTCGCCGGCGTACCGTTCCTCCGCGTGAATACCGTGCGGTATTCGGCCGAGTTCCGGAACCGCTTTCCGTCGAAAGGCTCGGCTACTTCCGACCCTGTCAACGTATAGGCGCTCCGGACTCTGGTCGAAAGCCAGAGAATCCGAAGGTCGCCGCGAGGAACGGACAGTCCCTCGACGATGACTACCGCGCTCAACCGCATGCCGACATAGCCGGCGAAGAGCGCATGGGCGGGATAGGTCGTTCCGGCAGCATCGACGGCGTAGCAGGGATACGACACCCGGTAGGCATCGTATTCCGCCAGTGCCGTCTCCGACTCCGGAAAGCGCGCGAGCAAGGAGATGAATTCCCCCTTTCGCAAGGCGTCCGTATACGGGATGCCCGCGAACGCGACCGGATCGATCGCGATCACGGTGTCCGATACCGGAGCCGTTTGTCCAGAAACCTTTCCGTTGCCCTTCAGGATGACGCGGTTCGGCGCCGTCGTCGCGCAGCCGCTCAATGACACGAGCAGCGCGAGAAGGAACCTGACGTAGTGATTGCGCAGTCGTGTCATGATGACTGCCCTCCTTTTCGATTGGATTGATCTGAAATCTCTATGGAATCTATGCCGCCTCGGGGCGGTGAGCGATATCGTGATGTGTGAAGCGGAGGCCTTCGAAGACGTCCGACCGTAGGTCGTAATCTATATCTTCGTCGGTTGTAAAGAAACTCGTGAGGATCGCGTGCGCGATATCGTCGATATCGCGGTATCGGTCCTCTCGATCGGGCAGGAACCGATCCCGCCCGAAGAGAGAAAACCGGTTACGCGATATCGATCGGATCCGTCCTTCGTCCGGGATCGAACTCGGATCGAAGGAAGGAAAGGAGAAGCGAACCGAGGAATCCGCCGAGGAATCCGCCGAAAACGGCGACAAGGACCTTGGCCATTCCGGGATTGCGCTCCGAAATAGGACCGGAAAGGATACTGACCGGAACGTTGTGCTCTCCGGTACCGAGAAACGTGCCGTTTTTTTCCGTAAAGACCTGTGATACTCCGAGTGATACCTTCTGCGCCTCACGAAGATCGTTCCCTGAAACGGTCACGCTGATGATTCCCAGATCGAGGCGCTTCTCCACCCTGACCATTCGTTTCCAGGAAAGCAACTTCTCCCGTTTGTCCTGGGGAAGGAACCCCTGGTCGACCTTGCCGGTATCGGTCACCGCCGTGATGAACCGTTCGCTCCCGGCGACTTCCATGAGCACCTTGCTCATGTATTCGGCCGAGCGCGTCAGCGTGTAGTAGTCTTTCGTCTCGGCGTTTTCCTGACTGACGAGATAGTCTGTCCGGATGCTGAACTTCGGACCGAGAAAGAAGACGGACAGAAATCCGACGGCGGCGAAGATGAGACCGACAAGCATCGCGGTTCCGATATTTTTTCGCATGAATGAGACAAGCGAATGATCCATAACGATATCAAATCCTGATTACCGTCGACCACGAAAGAATCGCTTTATGGCGCGATTCCCTGTATACGGTCTGACAGAGAATAGTAACGCGAAAAAGGCATTTTGTCAATACTCACTGGTAATGTGTACACACATATGGCGGTTTTGCTAGGCTCTGGGGTTCACCCCTCATCCTGGCCAAATATGTCCATCCATATGTCGGAAACCATTCAGGAA
>CAINXS010000064.1 GCA_903854995.1 Candidatus Moraniibacteriota bacterium
GGAAAAGTTTCAATCCTCTGCGAGTGCAATAAGCTATAAAGGAACCGAATTGAGCAAATATTTAATATAGTAGTTAATTCGGTTTCAATCCTCTGCGAGTGCAATTAGCTATAAAGAAGGGACGAGGAATTCTCCCCGTTCGAGGTAATTTCTTCGGTGATAAGTAATGTGAAGAAATAGTTCGTGGGGACGGTCATGATTCAGGGAGGCGGATAATCTATTTCGCCTCTTTTTATTTTTATTCGCATATTTTCCTAATCCTTCCGAATTGGCGTCTTCGTTTCTCCGGATGTTCCTCGACCCAGGTCGCAAGGGACGGATTCGTTCCCGACATTGTCCCGTTGTCCTCACAGCGAGAAAACACCCCGGCATATGCGGGGCGTTTTTCGGTCATTGATTGGCCATATCCGATATGCTATCCTGAAGCCTCAACAGAAGCCAATATCATGACCGCATCTCCGAAAGCCAAGACTTTCGCATTCACTTCTTACGAGCTCGATCCCGAACGGAAACAGGCCGTTTTCCGGTATGAAATCAGGTTCGAGGATCGTCCGACGATGGCATTTTCGGAAACCGTCATATTCCCGAGGGAATTTTCCCTTTCCGATGTTCCTTCCGGATTGCTGAAGAACGTTCTTGCGAGCGTCCATATCATGCTCGGTATCAGCTATTATAAACTGTATTGTCCGAAGGAAATCGTGCTTTTCACGCCCCTTTCGGAGGATCAGGCGGATTTTTGGAACACGGTCTACCGGAAGGGATTGGGTGAATTCTTTTTCAGGAACGGGATCGATCCGAACGGATTGATCGCGTTCCCATTCGTGAAGGGTATGGTCGACCGGCCGCATTCGCCGAAAAAATGGAAAGACAGGTCACTTGTCGGCATCGGTGGCGGAAAGGATTCGATCGTCGCCGGTGAGTTGTTAAAGGGGAGCGGGGGAGATATCACGGCTCTTCTTGTCGAGACGCAGAGGCATTCGCCGGTTTCGGACAGGGTCGTCGTAGAGATGGGGGTGCCGTCGATGCGAATCCTGCGTCTGCTTGATGAATCGCTTTTCGAAAGACATGAGGGTGCGTACAACGGTCATATCCCGATTTCGGCCGTTTTCGCCATGCTCGGATACCTCGCGGCGGTCCTGTATGATTACGCGCGAGTGGTGGTCGGGAACGAATACAGCAGCAACTTCGGAAACGTCATGTATGCCGGAGAGGAAGTGAATCATCAGTGGAGCAAATCGTCGGAATTCGAGGAACTGTTCCGGGAGTATGCGAACAGGTATCTTTCTCCGGATGTCACGTACTTCTCCCTGCTTCGCCCGTTTCATGAGATCCGTATCGCGAAGATGTTTTCGAAACATGCGAAATATTTTCCGTATTTCACCAGCTGCAACAGGAGCTTCAGGGTTCATGAGTCGAGACCTGACACGCTGTGGTGCGGGGAATGCGCGAAGTGCGTCTTCGTGTTCACGCTCCTTTCCTCGTTCCTCCCAGAAAAGGACCTTTTGCATATTTTCGGTAGGAACCTTTTCGATGACGAAAACCTGGGACCGCTCTTCGGAGACATACTCGGTTTCGGGGACATGAAGCCTTTCGATTGCGTCGGAACGTTCGAGGAGGCACGGGCGGCACTCTATCTTTCTGCTGAAAAATACGGGGAGAGCGTCATCATGCGGACATTCCTGCCGAGAATCGGCGATGCGAGCGGTCTTATGGAGGACGTGTTCCGGTACCGGGACGCTCCCGCTCTCCCGGATCGCTACAAACTCCTCGGCATCGATAGCGTGCTGATCCTTGGGTACGGAAAGGAGGGAAGGTCGACGGAAACATATCTCAGGAGACGGTTTCCGGGACTGAGAATCGACGTAGCCGACAAGGATTCGGATCCCGAATATCTGCAACGGCAAAGGACGTACGATCTCGCCATCAAGACTCCCGGTATACCGAAGGGGCTTCTGACGATTCCGTATACGACCGCGACCAACCTGTTTTTTTCCGAAGTTCGCAACGTGACGATAGGGATAACCGGGAGCAAGGGGAAGAGTACGACCGCTTCTCTCGCGTACGAGATGCTGAAGGGAGCGGGAAAGAAGGTCCGATTGTTGGGCAATATCGGGAACCCGATGCTTGATGCGTTGACCGGACCTATCGATCCGGAAGAGATATTCGTCGTTGAACTTTCCAGTTACCAGCTCGACGATATACGATACGCGCCGGATATCGCGGTCGCGCTCAACCTGTTCCCCGAACATATGACCTATCATGGCGGAATGGAGCAGTATTACGAGGCGAAACGGAATATCGTCTCGCTGCAGATGCCCGGGGACGTGTTCATGTATGACGGGGACGATGCTCGCCTGACCGCGTGGGCGGAGTCGGCCGTTTCCGAAACCGCGTCGTTTTCCGATATTTCTCTTCAGGGTTTCGAGTCGCGTCTCATCGGTTCGCACAATGAAAAAAATATCCGCGCCGCGATCGCGGTGTCGAGAAGGTTCGGCGTTTCCGACGCGGTCATCCGGGAAACGCTCGCGGCGTTTCTTCCGTTGCGACACCGGCTCGAGAATATCGGCACGTATCGTGGCATAACGTTCTACGATGACGCCATCTCGACGGCTCCGGAATCGACCATCGTCGCGCTCGAGTCGGTCCCGGACGTCGATACGCTGTTTCTCGGCGGAGAGGATCGCGGATACGATTTTTCGGAGCTGGAACGGCGCGTACGCGAAAAGGGTGTTCGCAACATCGTGCTGTTTCCCGAAAGCGGACGGAGCATGTTCCGTTCGCGGGACGGATTGAACGTCCTTGAAACGAGAAGCATGGAAGACGCCGTCGCGTTCGCATACGCCCATACGGAAACAGGGAAAGCGTGCTTGTTGTCCGCGGCTTCCCCGAGCTACAGCCTGTGGAAGAACTTCGAGGAAAAGGGTGATCAGTTTCGGGATTGGGTCATGAGACTCGGTGGAGTGGGATAGCGGGAGTCCCTGTTGAAATATCATCTTCCCCATCGTCGGTTTCAGGTGAAAAACGAAAAAGTCCATGCGGGGCGCTGCTGCCGCATGGACTTTCCGCTACTTCTTCACGAACGCCCTGTAAATCGCGCGGATAGCGTCCTCCATACGCTCCGCGTCGACTCCGATCGTGACCATGAGCTCGAGAGCCCCCTGGTTGAACATTCGGATATTGATCTTATTTTTTGACAGCACGTTTGTCAACGTGGCCAGCGCCCCGGGTGAGCTGACCATGCCCTGTCCGACAACCGTTATTACGCCGATGTTGTCATCCCTCGTAATCATATCCGGTCTGTGTTCGATGCGGACCGACTCGATCGCGAGTCTGAGCGCGTGCATGTCGACCGTGTCCTTTTCGATGACCATGGACACGGTATTGTTCGACCCTGGGAAGTGCTGCACGTTGATTCCGAATTTGGCCATCGTGGCCAGGACCTTCCACATGAAGCCGACCTCCTGATTCATGCCGCGTTTTCCGACGGTCACGATGATAAAGCGTTTCCCGGAGAGTCCGGTGACGACATACGGATGTTGTTCGTCTTTGCCTCTTTCCTTCACGACAAGGGTTCCCTCGTCATCCGGATCATTCGTGTTGAGGATCCGGATCGGGATGCCGAGTTCGAGTGCCGGAGCG
Source organism: Candidatus Moraniibacteriota bacterium (assembly GCA_903854995.1). Classification (GTDB taxonomy): domain Bacteria; phylum Patescibacteriota; class Minisyncoccia; order Moranbacterales; family UBA1568; genus JAAXTX01. The sequence goes on from CAINXS010000064.1 coordinate 3,640, forward strand.
ATCGCATCCCGATGGAATACTTTCGCGCCGCCGTCTGAAAGCTCGAGAAGCTCGCCGTGCGTCATGAACCGGATGACCTTGGCTCCCGGGATGATTTTCGGATCAACCATCAGGACCGCGGTGTCCGTCCAGTTCTCATAGAGATCCACTCCGATGCCGTGCGCGATGACCGCTCCCGTCGTGTCCGATCCGCCGCGATCGAATGTCTTGATGCTTCCATCCGGCATAGCACCGTAGTAGCCGGGGATAACGACCCTTTTGCATCTGAGGCTGAGTTCGCTTATCGCGATAAATGATTTCTTCATGTCGAAGTCACCATTTTCATCGAAATGGACCAGATCCTTCGCATCGGCGAATTCGTACCCGAGTGCCTCCGCGATGATCTGTGCATTCAGGAACTCCCCGCGGCTCCTCACGTAATCCAGGGTGGCTCCCTGTACGATTGCCTGCCGTATTTCTTCAAGAAGTTTGTCGATGTCGAGTGTGAGTTCGAGACCCGTAACTATTTCCTTGAATCGTCCGGTTATCGTATCGAACTCGGTCGTGAATGGCTTGCCACCCTCGTTGAGATCATGGCATGCAATGAGCAGGTCCGTTATCTTCTCATCGTCCGTGCCGGAACGTTTTCCCGGTGCGGACACGACGATGTAACGCCTGTCGGGATTTTTTCGTATGATTTCGATGACCTTACGGATTTGTTTTTCGTCGGAAAGGCTTGACCCTCAGAATTTTGAGACGATCGGTGTTCTGTTCATCCTATCCTCGCTGGTTGTTAATGGTTGCCGTATTGCTTTGTCATGAACAGTAAAGGAAACCGTGGCTTTGTCAGGATTCATGACTCTCGCTTCGGTTTGTTTTCCCGCCCGGAAAATGATACCCTTGAGTGGTTATCATCGTGCATATCCGCCGTATGGCTACGCTCATTTTCGACATCGAAACGGTCGGGGAAGACTTCGACGCGCTGGACGAGACGACCAGGGAATCGCTTACCCGGTGGATTCGGCGGGAGTCATCGGACGAGGGGGATTATGAGGCCGCGCTCGGAACCGTCAAAGACGAGCTGGGTCTCTCACCGCTTACGGGCGAAATCGTGGCCATCGGCATACTCGACGCGGAGCGCGATAAGGGCGCGGTCTATTTCCAGCACCCCGGAGACGAAGGGAAGACGATCGAGGACGGGGCGTTCAAATTCGAATCCATGTCGGAGAAGGATATGCTCGCGAAGTTCTGGGAGGTCGCTGAAAAGTATGATACGTTCGTTTCCTTCAACGGCCGGTCGTTCGACGCTCCGTATCTCATGATCCGTTCCGCGATTCATGGCGTCAGGCCGGGCAAGAACCTGCTCGCGAACCGGTACGTGAACTATCAGCCGGGGAACGCGAAGCATGTCGACCTGCTCGAACAGCTTTCGTTTTACGGCGCGCTCCGTCGAAGGGGGAGTCTGCATCTGTGGACGCGGGCGTTCGGCATCGAGAGTCCGAAAGCGGGAGGGGTATCAGGGGACGATGTGGGAAAACTGTTCCATGACGGGAAGTACGAGGAAATCGCGAGATACAATTCCGGAGATCTCCGCGCGACGTCGGAACTGTATCGGAAGTTTACGGATTATCTGTCAATGTGATATGGAACGAACCGGATCCGGACTGCGCGAAGCGCTCCTTACCGATGCCAAAACGGGACTCGAGGCATTCCGTGAGCGGATCAACCCGCTGCTTCGGGAACATTTCGATACCGTCATAAGCGAGACCGCGCGGGAGGACGAACTCGTCGCCGGCGCGCTTACCGAGGTGCGGGATATCATTCTGGCCGGTGGCAAACGGCTTCGAGCGGCCTTCATGTGTGTGGGATACTTCGCGGCCGGCGGGACCGACGAGGACCGCATACTTCGTGCATCGATGAGTATCGAACTCACCCACGCTTTCCTGCTCGTGCACGATGACGTGATCGATCGGGACGATCTCCGCCACGGGCGCCCGTCGCTCCACGCACGGTACGCGCGCTTCGGTCAGACCGTCTTCCCGAGAACGGAAGACGCGGCACATTTCGGCGATTCGATCGCCATCATTCTGGGCGATATGGTCGCCGCGCTCGGGAACGACCTGATTTTCCGGTCCGGTTTTCCGAACGAAAGTATCTTCCGGGCGCTTTCCGAACTGCAGCGCATCGTTTCCTACACCGTGATCGGTCAGGCCATGGACCTTTCGTTCGAATTCCGAAAGGATATCGGTCGGGAGGATGTCCTGCGGATGTATGAATATAAGACCGCGAAATATACGGTAGAGGGCCCGCTGACGCTCGGAGCCCTTTTGGCCGGCGGTGACGATGAGCTGATAGCCTCGCTCGGACGGTTCGCCGTTCCGACGGGAATCGCGTTTCAGATCCGTGACGATATTCTCGGCGCGTTCGGGACCGAGAAGAAACTGGGAAAACCGGTAGGCTCCGACGTGGAAGAGGGAAAGCGGACGTTGCCGGTTTTGTTCGCCTTGGAGAAGCTTGAAAAGGACGGGCGCGTCGAACTGATGCGGATACTTGACGCCGGCAGTCTTGGAAAAGGCGACTTGGAACGTTTCCGACAGATACTTCGGGATTCGCGGGCGCTTGATTCATCGACGGATTCCATGGTTCAATTGGTGGAGGAGGCGAAACGGTCGATAGCATCGGCCGACGTTCCCGATGACGCGAAGGGATTCCTTATATCCGTCGCCGATTACATCTCCGAGCGGAATTTTTGATATACGACGATAGCAAACGATATGAGCGAGACGCCATCCGCCATTCCGAATCATGTTGCCATCATTCCCGACGGAAACCGTCGGTGGGCGCGCGGCCGCGGTCTTGAACCCTGGAAGGGACACGAGGAGGGCGCAAAGACCATGAAGGAACTCATCAAGGCCGCACGCGATCTCGGCGTGCGGGAGCTTTCGCTGTGGGGATCGTCACTCGAGAACCTGAAGAAGCGGCCGCTCGAAGAGAGCCGCGAGCTGCTGAGGATTTATTCGGAACAGTTCCGAGAGCTTTCGGAAAGTGAAGAGTTGGTAAAGGAACAGGTGCGCGTAAGGATTATCGGCCGGTGGCGCGAACAGTTCCCGGCCTCTCTGACCGGATTGCTTACCGGGATAGAAGAGAAGACGAAGGAGCATAGCGGACATTTCCTCAACTTCTTTCTCGCATACAGCGGAATGGACGACATGCTCCAGGCGTTCCGTTCCGTCGCCGGATCGTCGCTTCGGGCGGAAAGCATATCCGAAGTGACCGTGAAGGGGCTGCTTATGTCCCGAGAGGTCGCGCCGGTCGACCTTCTCATACGGACCGGTGGGGATGCACATCTTTCAGCCGGCTTCCTCATGTGGGAAACGGCCGATTCTCAGCTCGTTTTTTCGGAGAAGCTGTTTCCGGACTTCGGTCGCGATTCGCTGAAAGAGGCGGTCGAAGAATTCTCCGGCCGCGAGCGAAGATTCGGAAAATAAGGCGGAAGGAAGGCATCTTTTACGTCACTGCTGGCCGGAAAGGGTGCCGGACGCCGTTTCTATGGTCGTGTCCCGTTTCCGGTCGGGAGTCGAGGTTTGACAAAATCCGAAGACTCTCTTACAATGGGTTCACACAGAAAAACGGCTTCTTCACGGGCAAGGGTGATGCAGCGATGCGTCTGGAATATGGATCGGTCGCCCGACGGAAGAGCTTTCTGTTTTTGCTTTGTTTTATCGGCAATCAAGAAAAAATCCCTCTATGGGAAATACGAAAGACGTGATCCGGATGGAAGGCGTTGTTGCCGAGTCCCTTCCGAGCGCGACCTTCAAGGTCAAGCTCGAGAATGGGCACGAGGTGCTTGGTCATATCTCCGGGAAGATGCGTGTCCACTACATCAGGCTTCTGCCTGGTGACAAGGTCATCATCGAAATGAGTCCGTACGATCTCTCGAAGGGGAGGATTGTCCAGAGGTTGCGGCAATAAGCGGTTGACAGGCTATACGAGAAAACGATATGAAAGTGAGAGCATCCGTGAAAAAGATTTGTGCCAACTGCAAAATTGTCCGCCGGCGGGGCAAAGTGTTCGTCATCTGTACGAACCCGAAGCATAAGCAGCGACAAGGGTAGCAGAGAGCTTCATGAGCTGCGCAAGCTTCGGGGAACCCTCGTTCCTTCAGGGCTGGAAAAGCTGACGAAGCTGGCGAAGCTATGAAAGAAGCTAACGAAGCTAAATAAAGATCGATTATGGTAAGAATCGCAGGTATCAACCTTCCGGACGGAAAACGCATCGACGTATCTCTCACCTATATATACGGCATCGGCCCGGCTTCGAGCCGGAAGATTCTTGCCGCGCTCAATATCGATCCGACGATCCGGACGAAGGATCTTTCTTCGGCGGACGCGAACCGTCTGCGCGAGGCGATCGAGAAGCAGCATCGGGTGGAGGGTGAACTCCGTCACCAGGTGAAGATGAGTATCAAGCGGCTTCGCGAAATCGGAAGCTATCGCGGCAGCCGGCATCAGAAGGGACTCCCGGTGCGCGGGCAGCGGACGAAGACGAACACTCGGACGGTCCGCGGCAACGTGCGAAGGACGATGGGCAGCGGTCGTCGCAAGGATTCGGCGAAGACGTAACGGTCGGACCCCGACGGACCCGAGGTATAAGCGAGGATATCACCATTACAAGGATATGGCAGACGAAGTAAAGAAAGATGACGTGACGTTGGAGACCGCGGCGGAAAACGCCGAGGACGTTTCTTCGTCGACCGAGGCAGGGAAGAAAAAGAAGAAGAGCAAGAAGCAGGTCTTCCGCGGTCGGGCGAGCATTCAGTGCACGTACAACAATACCATCGTCACCCTGACCGATCAGAACGGCGCCGTGCTCGCGTGGTCGAGCGCCGGCCATCTCGGTTTCAAGGGCGCCAAGAAATCGACGCCGTACGCCGCCACGCAGGTGGTCGCCGAGGTCGCCGAGAAAGTGAAGAAATTCGGCCTGCAGGAACTCGAGGTGTTCGTGAAGGGTGTCGGAAGCGGTCGCGAGGCCTCGGTCCGCGCGCTCGCGAACAACGGGTTCGTTCTCCTTTCCATAAAGGACATCACTCCTCTTCCGCACAACGGGTGTCGCCCTCAGCGGCCGCGGCGGATCTAATCACGGACAAGTAGCGAAACGATATGGCACGAATCATGGACAAATGCAGGCTCTGCCGCCGGGCAGGCGAGAAACTCTTCCTCAAGGGAGAGCGTTGTTTCTCGCAGAAGTGCGCGATGGTACGGCGACCGACCGCTCCGGGCGTTCACGGCGCCAAGCCGTCCCGTTCCGGCAGCGAATTCGGCCGACAGCTGGCCATGAAGCAGAAGATCAAGCGCGTGTACGGCGTCATGGAACGGCAGTTCCGCTGCCACTTCGAGGAAGCGAGCCGCCGACAGGGTATCGTCGGAAACGAACTGCTCGGTCGTCTCGAGCGCCGTCTCGACAATGCGACGTATCGTCTCGGGTTCGCCCCGTCCCGTGCGCTTGCCCGTCAGCTCGTGTCGCACAGCTGCTTCTCGGTGAATGGACGCCGGATGAATATCCCGTCGTTCGAAGTGAAACCGGGCGATGTCATCTCCGTGAAGCCGGGAAAGCGCGAGAAGGCATATTTCAAAGATCTCACGGAAAAGCTCTCGGGGAAGAAGGACGTGCCGAAGTGGCTTGAGCTGGATGCGGCCGCACTCGAGGGGAAAGTGGTCTCCCTCCCGGGTCGCGATGATGTCGAGGTGAATGTCGATCCCCAACTTGTCGTCGAGTATTACTCGAAGTAAATCCATAAGTAATCCGAAGGAGGATGTCCCGGCGCCGTCATGCGCCGCCGGCACGTTCGGAGAAAACCTATGATTCCCGTACCCCAGAAACCCAAGGTCACCGCGATCGGAGAAAACGTCTCCAAGTTCGAGATACTCGGATGCTATCCGGGATATGGTGCGACGCTCGGTAACGCGATCCGCCGCGTGTTGCTTTCCTCCCTTGAGGGAGCGGCCGCACAGTCGGTCAAGATAAAGGGCGTTTCCCACGAGTTCACGGCCATCCCCGGCGTGCTCGAGGACGCGGTTCAGATCCTTCTGAACCTCAAACAGCTGCGTTTTCGCCTGCATGGCGACGAGGCGGTCATGGTCTCGCTCAAGGCGAAGGGTGACGGCGTGGTGAAGGCCGGCGACATCAAGGCTCCGTCTTCGGTGGAAATCGTGAATCCCGATCAGCACATCGTCACGTTGACCGACAAGAAGGCTGAGTTCGAAATGGAACTGGAGATCGGAAAGGGAATCGGGTACGTTCCGGTCGAGGCCCGCGAGAACGAGGAGCGGGAGATCGGTACGATCGCGCTTGACTCGATCTATACGCCGGTCCGCCGCGTGAACTACGAGGTGGAGAACATGCGTGTCGGAAAGCGCACGGATTATGACAAGGTGTCCATCGAGGTTGTAACGGACGGCAGCGTCGCTCCCGAAGTGGCATTCGCAAAGGCGGTGGATATCCTCGTGGGGCAGTTCACGGCGATCCGGGAAGACGAGGCGACCGCGGAAGCGGTCGAGGCTCCGAAGAAGGTGGCGAAGAAGACCGTGAAGAAGGAGAAGACGGAGACTGAAACGGCGGAATAATCGGATCGTTTGGAGCTTTTCGTATGAATCACAGGAAATCGGGAAGAATATTGAGCAGGAACCGCAATCAGCGACGCGCGCTGTTCCGCACGCTTGTCGGCAGCCTCGTGCTGCACGAGCGGATCGAGACGACCCTCGCGAAGGCGAAGGAGCTCAAGGACAAGGTGGATCCGATCGTGAACCGGGCGAAGCGAAGCTCCGTGGACGCGGCGAAGAAGGTCGCCGTCATGCGTGAACTGCGCCGGACGCTCCCGACCGCGACGGTCGCGAAGCTGGTCTCCCCGGAATTCATTTCCCGGTTCGAGGGTCGGCAGAGCGGGTTTACCAGAGTCGTGAAACTGGAGGCCAGGAAAGGGGACGGTGCCGAGATGGCCGTGATCGAATTCGTTGTCTAGTTGCAACCGTATGAAACAGCAGGTGAACCGTGAGTACCATTTGTTCGACGCCCAGGGGAAGGTCCTTGGTCGGCTCGCGACCGAAATCGCCGGAGTGATTTCCGGAAAGACGAAGGTCGACTACGCCCCGCACATCGATGGCGGCGATTTCGTGGTGGTCATCAATACCGACGGGCTCCAGGTCACCGGCAACAAGCGTGAGGACAAGATGTATCATCATTTCAGCGGTTATCCGGGCGGCATCCGCTCCATCGCCTTCAAGGACCAGATGAAGAAGGACTCTCGGAAGATCCTGCATGCCGCCGTATACGGCATGCTTCCGAAGAACAAGCTTCGGGATCAGATGCTGACCAGGCTCCGACTGTACAAGAAGGACGGGCACGAGGAGAAGACCATTCATGTGAATCACGCATAAGGCATATGGCGACGAAAACCGCAATCATCGAAAAGGAGAAGAAGACGACGAAGGCTTCCGCGAACAGCGGGACCTATCTGTACGCGGTCGGACGCCGCAAGACCGCCGTCGCGCAGGTCCGGCTCTATCCGGACAAGGGAAACGACAAGCACGTCGTGAACCGCAAGGCCTACACCGAGTATTTTCCGGCGGCACTTCAGCCCGTTCTCGTCGCGCCGCTTACGGCACTCGGACTTTCCGGCGATTTCGTGGTTTCGGCCACGGTGAAGGGCGGAGGAGTGAACGCGCAGGCGGAGGCGATCCGTCTGGGTGTCGCCCGCGCGATTCTCAAGCATGACGAGGCGCTCCGGTTGTCTCTCCGTGCGGAAGGATTCCTGACCCGCGATGCCCGGTCGGTGGAACGCAAGAAGCCGGGACTCAAGAAGGCTCGTCGTTCACCGCAGTGGTCCAAGCGTTAGTCGATATCCGTTACCGAAGCCCCGGCACATGCCGGGGTTTTTCTTTGTCCGGATGCCGTCGAGTTTTCCGGACCATTCTGATTCGCGACGTGATCTTTACACCGTTTAAATAATACGTTCCCTCTACGGATGTCTTTGCGAGGCCGTACTCTGGTAGCCTGCCCCGCGCATGCCAGGGTGGCAATCCAGGATTTATAGCACAGACCTGGACCGCAACGGATTTTCGAAGACGCAAATCCTCGCGGAGACAGGAGGGCTGTTTCTTAGAAATGGTATTGCATGATTCGATCTGGTGCGATCGAAAGTGGGTCAGAATTTTTTCATTGCAGAAATTGTATGGTATACTTTTTCATATGCTCATAAGCGACGAGGAATTCCAGCAGAAGCTTGAGGCGATGTTCGAAAAGGCCGAACTCCCGGAGGAGGATCGGAAGTTGTGGCATGACCGGCTCGCGGATGCCGGCGAATATATCCATAAGATGTTCATCGACGTTTTTTCGAAAGATCGCGATCTGTTTCTGTTCTTCACGACCAATATGCGCAAGCGCATGGTCGCGGGGGGTGACCGGGTGAAGCTCGAGGAAATAGCGGAAGAGGAGCGTGCGTATTTTTCGGGACTGATGAAAAAGGATACCGAATAGGAACGATATGCTGGAAGGACCTTCCTACAATTCCGAAAAGCGACCGGCTCACGGTGATCCCGATGATGTCGGTCTGACCCTGCCGCCGTTCTCGGGGAGGTTCCATGGACGGCCCGTCTACACGTCCGAGGGCATTCCTCTTTCGGCGCGGGAAGCGCCGCGTTTCGCGGAGCGTCCGGATGGAACGGACGCGTATCCCGACGACGAAAAAGTGCCGATCGAGTCGGGCCTTGACGGGCTGTACGCGTATATACGTGACAGTTTCCCCCAAGATGAGGCGAAGAAGATGCTCCTGGAGCTCGGGGAGATCGTGCATACCTGTGAAATCGCGTCGGGTGAAGTGGTCGGGAAAGATGTGTCCGGTACCGAACAGTCCGTGGGAGAAGATCTTCCTGTCAGAGCGGCGGATTTCGTCGAGGCATCCCAGGAGAGATTGAGGAACTTTCTGGAGAAACATCCGAAACTCACGAGATATTTCAAGGCCCTTCTTCTGGTGGTTTCCCTTGCGCCGTCGGTCGCGGCAAAACCGGAAACGTCGTTCGCGAGTGACCGTGAAATGAAGCGGATCTACGATGACGGAATGGAGGAATACGGCAGGAGGACCGCCCAATTCGGCGTCAGTAGAATTCTGGGCGGACAAGAGCGGTTCCATGATCAGGTTCTGGATTCGGAACGGAGGGAATGGGATCTGACTGAACGTGGAAATCAGGCCCGAAGGGATTTTATCGTCAACGCATATCGGTTCGTCGACGAACTTAACGCTCTGGAAAATGAATATCGTCTGGAATTCGATCGGGTAATGACAAGGCCGTTCCAGAACGAAGCGGCTCGGTCGTCGGCGATGACTGATATCAATCGGAGATATCTCATAAAGGTGATTGAGTTGGAGAACCGGTTGAAGGACCTGAGTTCGAGAGTTGATTCAATTACGTCGCTGTCGGTATTCGGCCCGTTGACCGGCGGACGTATTCGACAGTTTGCGGCTCTTAAGGAGAAGATGATGCGGCTGGCTCTTGAACGGTCCGGATGGACCCGTGCTAAGCTTGAGGATGCCCTGAAAAAATCCGGGATCGAGATTCCGAAAAATGCCTTGGATGAGAACGAAGAGTCGACACCTGTTGAAACACGGAGTTACCGCAATCGCTCCCAGAAGGACGGAAAAGCGGCAGAAACCCGAGGCGCAAAAAAAGAAGCGGCTCCTGATTCGGATGCGCAGTTTCTCAATTCGTTGTTCTAGAAGTAGAACTTGGTCCCAATTTGCTCCGGATGTTCTTCAAAGACCCGATATGATGTCGGGTCTTTTCACACGACCTACTGTCCGAATATCCCGACCGGCTCGGGAAATCTGATGAACGAGAGGGTCGACGAGTCGGAGCTTTCGGTTTTTGAAACCGTGTACAGTTCGTTTTCGGCAGGGAGCGGGATGACCTGATGGAGGATTCGGTCGGATTGTGGGATAATCGTGTCGATATTCCTGCGGTCCCGGTTATCGAGCTCGGCCATTTTTAACTCGCCGCCGAGTGCGAAGAGGACATGCTCATAGTCCTTGGACCACTGAGTCTCGGAGAACGGCGAGGAGAATCGTGCGACCTGGAGTATTTCTCCGTCCTTCCTGGCGGGTTGGACATCCCAGTCGCGAGTAAAGGCGACGGAAACGTCGTTCTTCGTGAAGAACAGGAGCTTTTTCCCGTCATCCGAGAACTGGACGCCTTCTATGTCGGAACCAAGCGGTATGAGGGAGGGCTCGAGTTTCCCGTCATCGTTCCAGAGGAAACCTTCTCCATGCCGGTCATACACCGCGATCCGCTTCTCGTCATAGACGGTGATGTAGGGTTTCGAGAACCGCTCCGCTCCCGGGACGGGTTTGGTTATCTCATCCGGCTTCGTATCCGCAGCCGACCCGAACGGGATGCTTGATACGGTACCGGTTATGCGGTCGAGAACCGCGGCATAACGGCTCGTAAGATCATATGCGGAGATGTTGGAGGTGACGACCGTGGTCCGATCGGCGGCGTTCTTTTCGTCGGGGCGGACCAGGATGAGCGAACCGTGCGAGAACACGAAAAATGTCCCGTCGTTGTCGGGGTGCCACCGCGGATTTTCGGGATCCGGAATGGGGGCGATGTCGCGGAGATTTGTCGCGGCTCCCGTCTGCCGGTCAACGATGAAGACGACCCGGTCATTGTTCGTTCGTGATCGGAGCGGGATAAGGAACGAGTCCTCGTCCTTGGACCATTCCACGTTCCGTCCGTCTTCGACATCGAATCGGTAGTCTCGGTTCGAGAATACCTGCGTGATGGTGCCGGTCTTGCGCTCGATCGTGGCGAGCGTCGTTTCTCCGTCGCGCTCGTCGAGTTCCGCGAAAAATTTCCTGGTCGAGGAGGGGAACACCTTCACGATGGCCCCCTCGGAGAGGCTGGTCGTTTCGTAGGAAGACCGCGGCAGAAGGATGTTCCAGAACTCCGTCGAAATGCCGCTTTGGACGATGATCTTCTTTTCCCAGGCCTGAAAGCCGTCCGCTTCGATGCGCAACCTGTGTTCGCCCGGGGCGATGCCGGTCACATGCGTCGTCTGATTGATGTTGTGGAGCATGTCGGTCGACACTGGATCGCCGTCGAGCGATATATTCACGGCGCGCGGATTGGATTTGATCGTGACGGATCCGGTATAGATGAAGATGCCCCTGTCGAAGCTGAACCGATATCCGAACGTGAAGAAGAGTACGGAGACGGAAGTCGTCAGGAAGAGAAACAGGAATACCCAGAAGACGACGAGGTGGAGTCGGTTGAGGCTCATGCGGAATCGCTTAATTGGTCTCCAGTATAGCATACCGCCGTGTGTCCGTGGAGGGCGGTCCGTTCGAAGACGACCTTGGAAATGGCTTTTAAAAGGGCATTTTTGACGCTCATGGTCCGCCGTGATATGATGCCCGAAAAGAGACAAACACATGAATTCCATCGTATCGCTTTTTCCGGCAACGTTTCCTCACGAGACCGCCGGCCTGGTCGTCTTCGGAGTCATATTCGTACTCGTGGGTATCGGTGTAGGGTTTCTTCTCGGGCGCAACAGGCTTGTGAATGTCGTGATGAGCGTGTATGTGGCGCTCGCGTTCACGAATGCGTCCGCCGATGTCTTGCCGAAGGACTTTCCGCTCTCCGGAGCATGGCTCTTTCTGGTTTTGCTCGTCCTCCTCACATTGGTCGACCGGTCTCTTTTCGAAGTGCATGTCCCGCCGTCTCCGCAGGACGTTTTTTGGCGCGTAGTAGTGACCGGGATCATGGTGACCGGTATGGTGACGAGCGTCGCCGTATCCATGTTTCCGAAGAAAACGATCGCGGCGTTTCCTATAACGGTACCGGTCCGGTACTTCGGTACGCCGCTTGCGGAAATCCTTTGGTTGGTCATTCCGCTCGTGGTATTGCTTCTCCTGAACAAGCGCTCAAAATAGGGCTTTATAAAGCCAATATTTATACAGACATCCGGAACGATTTTTCCGGTTGCCCGGCCCTTGACAGCTTTCGATTCGCTCCCTATACTGGGAAAGCAGTTTAAGGAAAGAAGTCGGTGTTTCTTTTTTTTATCCCTGCGAAGAACATTTACAACCAAGTAAGTCGATCGCAATTTTTTGCGGTTGGTCCTTATATATTTCTTTGAGAAGAAATCAGTCGGTGGCGAAACCTTTTGGGTTTCGCCGGAAGCGCCAGCCTTCGGGTTGACGTTTCCAAATTATTGAGAGTTTGATCCTGGCTCAGGATGAACGCTGGCGGCGTGGATAAGGCATGCAAGTCGAATGGGTTTAGGCCCATGGCAAACGGGTTAGGAACACGTAGGAATCTGCCTCGAAGTCGCGAATAACTCGGAGAAATCCGTGATAATACGCGATGTGCTCTACGGAGTAAAGATTTATCGCTTTGAGAGGAGCCTGCGTCCTATCAGCTTGTTGGCGGGGTAAAAGCCCACCAAGGCTATGACGGGTAGGGGGTGTGAGAGCATGGCCCCCAACATTGGCACTGAGACACTGGCCAAACACCTACGGGTGGCTGCAGTCGAGAATATTCCACAATGGACGAAAGTCTGATGGAGCGACGCCGCGTGCAGGAAGACGGCCCTCGGGTTGTAAACTGCTTTTCTCAGGGAAGAATTACGATGACTGTACCTGAGGAATAAGAGGTTACTAACTCTGTGCCAGCAGTAGCGGTAATACAGAGACCTCAAGCGTTATCCGGATTAATTGGGCGTAAAGCGCAGGTAGGCGGGCATGTTAGTCGGATGTCAAATATCCCGGCTCAACCGGGAACAGGCATTCGAAACGGCATGTCTAGAGATAGCGAGAGATCAGTGGAATTCACGGTGTAGTAGTGAAATGCGTTGATATCGTGAGGAACACCAAAGGCGAAGGCAACTGATTGGCGCTGTTCTGACGCTGAGCTGCGAAAGCGTGGGGAGCGAATGGGATTAGATACCCCAGTAGTCCACGCTGTAAACGATGCATACTAGGTGCGGGGAGAATCGACCCTTTCCGTGCCGTAGCTAACGCGTTAAGTATGCCGCCTGGGAAGTACGAGCGCAAGCTTAAAACTCAAAGGAATAGACGGGGATCCGCACAAGTGGTGGAGCATGTGGTTTAATTCGACGGTAAGCGAGGCACCTCACCAGGGTTTGAAATTCAGCTGCAGGGCCCAGAAATGGGACGTTCTTCGAGAGTGCTGAACCAGGTGCTGCATGGTTGTCGTCAGCTCGTGCCGTAAGGTGTTCCGTTCAGTCGGGAAACGAGCGCAACCCCCGTGAAATGTTACAATGTGTCATTTCAGACTGCCCACCCCAACGCGCGGAAGCGCGAAGTATCAAGAACCAAGTTTCAATGACCGAAGTATTTCTTTGGTGATTGGAATCTGGGATTTGGAACTTCGTTCGCTTGCGAACGGTGGGGTGGGAGGAAGGCGGGGACGACGTCAAATCAGCATGGCCCTCTGACACCCTGGGCTACACACGTGCTACAATGGCGGGGAACAAAGGGCTGCCAAGTCGCGAGACGGAGCTAATCCCAGAAAACCCGCCCCAGTTCGGATTGGAGTCTGCAACTCGACTCCATGAAGCCGGAATCACTAGTAATCGTGAATCAGCCATGTCACGGTGAATACGTTCTCGGATCTTGTACTCACCGCCCGTCACGTCAAGAGAGCTGGCAACACCAGAAGCCCCCGGGTCAAATCGGGGATTACGGTGGGGCTAGTAATAGGGACGAAGTCGTAACAAGGCATCCGTAGCGGAAGCTGTGGATGAATCACCTCCTTTCTAGGGAGTATCGGTGTAGAGTTGTTGACCACGGTCAACTCCTCAAACCAACGGTCGATCATTCCGATTCGTCGGAATGATAGCCTTCTCAAAGAATAATGGACCAACCGCAAAAGATTGTGACTTACAGATGAAAACGCCGAAAGGTGTTTTTCTCCAAATTATAAGTTACATATCTTACATAAATAAATGCATTTGACAATATTTCATACATAATGTACGATATGGGCAAACGTTATGAGAAATCAGCGCCTCACAAACAAGCAGCAGGAAGCGTTTCGTAAGTTATCCCGAATGATTACATCATCGGGCATTTCGCCGACCCTTGAAGAGTTTCGAAATGAACTTGGGCTCAAGTCGTTGAATTCAGCTCAGCAATATATCAATACGTTCGAAAAGCTTGGATTAGTTCGTCGTAGTCCATTTCAGAAGCGAGGGATAGAAATAGTTGGATCGCTCAACGAATCGCGTCACGGTATCGTATTTTTGCCTGTAATAGCTTCCGCAGGATGTGATGCTATGAGTATCTTTGCCGACCAGAGATTTGATGAGCGGCTTGGCGTTGATTCGGGATTTATTCCGATTGGGAAGCATATGGAGAGACTGGTTCTCTTCAAGGCAATTGGGGATAGCATGGATGCTGCGGGTATTTCGAGCGGAGACTATGTTTTGACCGAGAAGACGGACGATATTTCTGAGGGCGACAAGGTTGTCGCTACCGTTGGTGATATGGCTGTGATAAAGAAAATCCATTTCGGAAGGGATGCTGTTGTTTTGAAGCCAGAGTCTCATGATCCAAGGTATAGGGAAATTATAATGAAAGATACCGGAAGTGTGTTTGGTAAGGTGCTTGATGTGATAAGGATTAGAAATACAGACGAGCTTTCATATGAGAAGATTTATGAGAATTAACTTCAACTTCGTGAAAGTCTAATTATTAACACCACAGCTTATGCCGAAAAAGGCTACGAGCCCTCGCGCCGCGAAAGCGGCCTCGAAGGTACTCCGGAGCAAGAGCACTGGCAAGGCCTCCAAGACGGCGGCCGGCAGCGCTCTTGTTCAGCGGGAGAAGAAAAAGTAAGAGAATAGTTTTTAACGAGAGCGATTGATGAGAAGTCATCTTTCGCTCAGTTGGATGCCTGGTAGGTATATTAAGTGACAAAGACGTATGTCAAAACTCGGATACGCTTCAAAAGCGGATTTTCAGGCAGCTAATTTTATGACTCTTGCCTCAAAGTATCTTGATGGGGGAAACCATCGTGAGACAAGTGCGGATGTGTCTTATATATTAGCGATGATTATTGATGGTCTTTCTTTGGCTTGGGATAAGGCAGAAGATCAGAACCAGGTCGAAGAATAGGCTTTGTCGACGGATTATGGTGCGAGCGGTGGTCGACTTGATACCTACGGTCCATAATTTATAATTCAATTGGAAACGATTGTCTGGAAAGCATAAAGTATATGTCAGTACGAATCACTTGCATCAACAAGGATGCTGGAGACCATCATGATCCCCATGAGGCGATTTCTCACCTCGGATGGATTAATGAGGATAATGGTAACGCCGGCAAGTCGACGAGAGCGGATATGGTTCAGTATCTCGAAGGCGGCAACAGTGCGTACACAAAAGATAGTTACGGCAACATGGCGTACCTTGTGGTATGCGTCTCGCGTGCTGGGAACAAGTATGTGAAAACTGTTGCAGATGGGAAGGAGACGGACAATCTCCTCTCTCTACCTGAGTGCTAATAAAAAACAAACGCAATTACTTGCGTTTGTCTATCC
>CAINXS010000065.1 GCA_903854995.1 Candidatus Moraniibacteriota bacterium
GGACTATCAGAAAAGGAGGCTTCCTTATACCTCGCCCTTTTGGAGATCGGATCCGGAAAAGTGCAGGAGCTATATCGGAAAACGGCGCTGAACCGGACGACTATCTACGACATCCTCGAATCCCTGACACAGAAAGGGCTCGTGAGCAGATACAAGAAGGGTGGCGCGACCTATTTCAACGCCCTTGAGCCTGATCGTTTGCTGACTTACCTTGATCGTGAGGCTGAAGAGCAGGAAAAGCTGACAGAACGGCAGAAACGAAAAATCTCGGATATCCTCCCCCAGCTCGTTTCCATGCAGAACATCTACGCCGCAGGCCGGCCGAAAGTCCGCTTCTTCGAGGGGGAAAAGGGCATGCGCGAGGCGTACGAGGATACGCTTACGGCCAAGGAAGCTATCCTTGCCTATGCCAATGTACAGACGATGCACGAAGGCCTCCCTGATTTCTTCCCGGAATATTACCGCCGGCGCGCAGGGAAAGGGATATTCATAAAAGCGATCGTCCCACAAAATAAGCTTTCGCATGAACGGTCCCTGCATGATCGGGAGGAGATGCGATCGATTCGCTTTCTCCCGGAGAGCGAACTGTCGTTCTCGCCGGAAGTGAATATCTACGGAAACAAGATGCTCATCGCGTCCTGGAAGGAGAAAATAGCCATTATCATCGAATCGAAGGAGCTCGCCGATCTGCAGAGGCTCACCTTCGATCTCCTCTGGCGGACGCTTCCGAAACATATCCCTGAACTCGACGCCTGACCAGATTACGGAAATGATCACGAAAAACCCGCCTTTCGGCGGGCTTTCGTTTTCTTATCTTCCGTTCCCCGTTGTCAGTTGTCAGTTGTCAGTTGTCAGTTGTAAGCTCCCCGATATCAGAGCATCGTAAACGCTCCGACCTTGTCGCCGGACTGGGGCTTCATGACGCGGACACCCTGAGTGACTCGGGAGAGGAGCGGAACGGACTTGAACGGGATGCGGATGATGGTCCCCTTTTCCGAGGTCAGTATGAGGTCATCCTCGATATTGGCCATGGAGGTGATTGCCGCACCGACGAGCTTGCCGGTCTTATCGGTAACCTTCATCGTCTTGATGCCGGATCCGCCGCGCTTCTGAACCTTGTAGTGCTTCAGGTCCGACCGCTTTCCTTGGCCGTTCTGGGAAAGGATCAGGAGCTCAAGCCCCTTCTCACCCTTATTGATGACGTCCATCGCGACAACCTCGTCGCCGTCGCCGAGACGTATGCCACGGACGCCTGCGGCCGATCGTCCCATGGCACGCACGTCGGTTTCCTTGAAACGGATCGCCTGACCGTCCTGGGTCGTCAGGATGATATCGTCGCCTCCGTCGGTCGGCCGCACCCAGCTCAGGAGGTCGCCCTTGTCGAGATTGATCGCGATGAGACCCGACCGTCGCACATTCTCGAATTCCTCGATCTTGGTCTTCTTTACCGTTCCGTTGCGGGTCGCCATGAAGAGATACTTCGTGTCATCGCCCTGCTTGCGTGCGACGAGCTCGGTTATCTTCTCCTCGGGACTGATCTGGATGAAGTTTACGATCGCCGCCCCCTTCGCGGTACGGGACGATTCCGGAATCTCGTAGGCCTTCAGTTGGAAGACCTTTCCGGTATTCGTGAAGAACATGAGGTCGGCATGCGTCTCGAGCGAGAGCACCATCGCGATCTTGTCCTCTTCCTTGGTGACTGCGCCGATCACGCCCTTGCCGCCTCGTTTCTGCACGCGATATGCGTCCGGATTCATGCGCTTGATATACCCGTCCTCGGAGAGCGTGATGATCGCGTCCTCGTTCGGGATGAGATCCTCCTGCTTGAATTCGCCTATACCGTTCCGGACGACCCGCGTCTTGCGGGCATCACCGTACTTCTCGCGCAGCTCCAGGAGCTCGGTCTTCACCACGCCGAGCATCTTCTCACGGCTCGAGAGCAGGTCTTCGAGCGTGGCTATGAGCTTCATCTTCTCATCGAGTTCATCCTCGATCTTCTTGCGCTCCAATCCGGAAAGCGTCTGCAAGCGCATTTCGAGGATCGCGGTCGTCTGCCGATCGGAGAGACGGAAGTTCTTCATGAGGTTCTGGTGCGCCTCCTCCTTCGTCTTCGACTTTTTGATGGTCGCGATGATCTCGTCGATATGATCGAGCGCCTTCTTGAGACCCTCAAGGATATGCGCGCGGTCCTTGGCCTTGGCAAGTTCGTATTCTGCCCGGCGCTTCACCACTATCTGTCGATGCGCGATGTAGTGCTCCAGGATGGATTTCAGCGAGAGGATCTGCGGATCGATGCCGTCCACGAGAGCCAGCATGTTTACCCCGAAATTCTTCTGCAGATCGGTGAGGGTGTAGAGCTGGTTCAGGACCTTCTGCGGATAGGCATCTTTCTTGAGCTCGATGACGACACGCACACCATCCTTGTCGCTCTCATCACGCAGATCGCGGATGCCGAGGATCCTTCCTTCCTTCACGAGATCGGCCAACTTCTCGATCAACGTCGCCTTGTTCGTCTGGTATGTCATCTCGGTGACGACGATCTGGAACGTACCAGCCTTCGTCTCGACGATTTCCGCCTTCGCCCGCATCGCGATCTTCCCTCTGCCGGTAGCGTACGCCTCCCGGATATCCGAGGATCCATATACGAACCCTCCCGTAGGGAAATCGGGGCCCTTAATGAACTGCATGAGGTCGTCAACGGTCGCATCCGGATTGTCGATCAGGTGACAGATCCCGTCGGCAAGCTCCTCGAGATTGTGCGGCGGGATATTCGTCGCCATACCGACGGCGATACCGACGGTTCCGTTCAAAAGAAGTTGCGGGAGCTTCGCCGGAAGCACCGTCGGCTCCATGTGCACCCCGTCGAAGTTCGGAACGAAATCGACGGTATCCTTTTCTATATCCAACAGCATTTCCTCGGCGATCGGCGCAAGCTTCGCCTCGGTATAGCGGTATGCCGCCGGGCTGTCGCCATCCATCGATCCGAAGTTACCCTGACCCCAGACAAGCGGATATCGCAGGGAAAAATCCTGTGCCATGCGGACCATGGTATCGTACACGGCCGTATCGCCGTGCGGATGCCACTTTCCAAGCACCTCGCCGACCACCGTAGCCGACTTACGGAACTTCGCCGTCGATCGGAGGCCGGTCGACCACATGGAATACAATATGCGACGATGAACCGGCTTCATACCGTCACGTACGTCCGGGAGCGCCCGGGAGACGATCACGCTCATCGCATAGTCAAGATACGACTGTCGCACCTCGTCGGTAATCTGACGCTCTTCGATCCTTCCGTTCACATCGATGTCCTGCTGTTCCTGAGCCATACGGTATGTATACTTATTTTTGCCTTACTCCCCCGATACTATCGGGCGGAATCCTGCGCTGAGCCGGGAACGCCCTCGTCCGTGAGCGTGGTGGACTCAATCATCTGCGTGATTGACTGCCCCTGGTTCTCGATCTCCCTTATTGACGACGGTATCGACTGCTGAATCGCCTTCGTATCGGCCGGCACCATAGCCCGCAGCCCGTTACGAAGCGTCATGATCCAGAACAGGAAGATGAGCACCATCACGGTCAGTACCGCTCCCCAGACATACCTGACCCGGATCTGTTCGGGTTCTTGGCGTATTTCGTCGACTTTCCGGGCAATGAATTCCTTCATAATGACTAGCATTTCTGGAGAAACACGATTTCCATGCTCTTCCCGTCCAAATCTTTCTTCTTGAAATTGAGTTTCGGAAGCTCTTCACCTATCTTGCATCCCGTCTCCCGACAGAACGCTTCCGGTCCATCGGCATCAACCGTCACGCCGGCGGTCCGGTAATGCATAGGGATGACAATCTTCGGCTCGATAGCGCGGATCATCTCGTCAACTTTCTTCGTCGGAACGGATTCCCCTCCGCCCACCGGGATAAACAGTACGTCTATATCGCCGACCTTACCGACCGTATTGCTGTCAAGCTCATGGCCGACCGCCCCGAGAAACGCAAGGCGAACCTCCTCGGAATCGAATACGTAAATGGTATTCTGACCACGGCTCGCGCCCCCTTCCGAATCACGAAAGCTCGGAAAACCGAGAATACCGACGCCTTTCGCCGCATATTCCCCCGGCGTATGAATGATGACCGGATCATCCTTCAGCCCCCCGAGCGACTCGTCGGACAGATCAAGATGCGACAACAGCACGATATCCGCGTGGCCGAAAGGAGATCGGATTCCCGTTTTCCGCTCGGGAAGATCGGTCCAGATTACCACGTCCTCCGTGGCCCGGCCGGCCGGCTTTGTGGTTATCTTGAAGCAATAGTCCCCGTAGTACTGTATGTTCATGACGGTCGTTCAAAAAAGAAAAGGCCCTGTGGCGAAATGAAGTCTAGCATGAAACAAGCCGTCCTGCCAAGCGTTAAATGGCTGTCAGACTTGCCATTTATCGGAAAACGATGTATCCTTTCCCGTACGCTTCCCGGGGTGACCTGGAGGACCTGAAAGTGGCGCAATAATCGATAATCGGGGACAGCGCCAAGCCCCGCACAATACGTGATATGACAAAAGCAATAACCGAGAAGGATCTTTCGACCCTTCTGACGGAAGATTCGGTGATGATACCGGCGGTTGGCGACGTCGTCACCGGCGTGGTAATCAATGTCTCTTCGAACCATGCACTCGTCGACCTCGGCCCCCTCGGGACGGGCGTCGTCCTGGGAAAGGAGATGAAGAGCGGCCTCGGGGGCAACGCCAAACTGTTCGTAGGCGAGGAAATCAGCGCGACGCTGACAAGCCTCGAGAACGAGGATGGCGATATCGAGATTTCCATCCGCGAAGCCTCCTACGAGAAGTCGTGGGAGGATCTCCAGGAGAAACTCGAGAACAAGGTCGTCGTCGATACGAAGGTGCTCGATGCGAACAAAGGCGGCCTCATGGTGGAACTCAACGGCATCATGGGCTTCCTTCCGGTCTCCCAGCTTGCCAACGAGCACTATCCTCGCGTAGAGGATGGCGACAAGAACAAGATTTTGGAGCTCTTAAAAGCCCTTATCGGTGTCACTATCAATGTCCGCATTCTTGATACCGACCGCGAGAACGAGAAGCTGATCGTCAGTGAAAAGGCCGCTCAAAGCGAACGCGATCGCGAACTCATCAATCGGCTTCGCGCCGGCGATGAGATCGAAGGCGAGGTATCCGGCGTCGTCGACTTCGGAGCATTCGTCAAATTCGATGCCCCGACAGACAAGGACGGCAAGAAGTCGAGCCAGAAGCTCGAAGGACTGGTGCACATCTCGGAGCTTGCCTGGCAACTCATCGATGATCCGCGTGAGATCGTGAAGACCGGCGATCATGTGAAAGCGAAGATCATCGGCATCGAGGATACCCGCATTTCGCTTTCCATGAAGGCTCTCAAGGAAGACCCGTGGACCAAGGTCGCGGAACGCTACGCGGTCAATCAGACCGTTTCCGGCAAGATCGACAAGATCAACCACTTCGGAGCGTTCGTATACCTCGACAAGGATATCCACGGATTGGCGCATGTATCCGAATTCCACGACGTCTACCCGGGGCGAAAGATGGAAGACATCTTCAAGGTCGGGGAAACCTATGACTGGAAGATACTGTCCATCGAACCCAAGGCGCATCGCATGGGGCTTCTCCCCATCAAGGACGGGGCAAAAAAGAAGAAGGACGTCGAAGAAAAGGACGAGAAATAAGCCCAGAAAGTCCCGCCGCGCGCGGGACTTTTCTTACCCGTACCGTAATAAAAATTCATGAACACGCAAAGCCTTTTCATCCTTTCCGGTCCGTCCGGAGCCGGAGAAGATTCCATCATAAACGCGCTTTCCAAACGACTTCCTGTGGAGCGCGTCGTCACGACCACGACTCGGGATCCCCGTCCCGGCGAAACCCAGGGGAATCCCTACTATTTCGTATCGCGCGCCACTTTCGACGCGATGATCGCCACCGATTCGCTTGCGGAGTGGGCTGAGGAATATAATGGCAACCTGTACGGTGTCACGCGCGAGGAACTGATACGTGTATCGTCTTCCGATAAGATCGGGATTTGGAAAATCGAATGGAAAGGCGTCTTAACGGCAAAACGGATGTTTCCTGGCATAATTTCCATTCTCATATCGGCACCGCTTGAAAGTATCGAGGCTCGGATACGGAAACGGGACAATCTTTCGGAAGCGTATCTGGCGGAACGGATGGAATATACCAGGGAATGGATGACCCATACCGATATCTATGACTACACGATCGAAAACCGCGACGGCGAGCTCGAAAAAGCCGTCGACCAAGCGGAAGCTATCATCCGGCGGCACTCGGAACTCCCAGAAAGGTCCTAAGGTTTTTTTGCCGACTTCCTCGTACGGACGCACGCTCATCAAACGCGTCCGGAATAACGACGTCGAATACGGACTTTTGGCCAGAAACGCCGCGATTTTGGTCGGTTGTTCCGGAGGGCCGGACAGTGTCGCCTTGTTGCATATCCTTTTGGCGTTGCGCTCAAAACTCAGCCTTCGGCTCGGCGTAGCGCACGTCAACTACGGAATCAGGGGGCTCGACGCGAATGAGGACGAATCGCTGGTCCGGAGGCTTTGTGTCGCATACGACATTCCTTTCTACACGTATTATCCACGTCGCGTACAGGGAATGAACGAGCAGGTTCTGCGGGATGTGCGGTATGCTTTTTTCAGAACGGTACTTCGACGAGAGCGTTTCGACGTCGTTTCGGTAGCCCATACCCGGGATGATCAGGCTGAAACGGTACTCATCCGATTGCTCCGAGGAGCGGGCCCGGATGGGCTGTCCGCAATGCGTCCCGCCCACGATCACATTATCAGACCCCTGCTCGATATCACGAAAGCGGAACTCCTGGAATTTCTTTCGAAAGAAGGCATCCGATTCAGAGTCGATTCGACGAATCGCGACATGAAAATCCTCCGAAACCGCATCCGACACGAACTGATTCCCCTCCTTGATAGCGATTATCGTCCGGGCATAGTAGCCGTTCTCGCCCGGACTGCCCGGATTCTGGATTCTTTTCCATCAGCAGACGAACACCGGCACTATCTCGCGACCGAAATCATTCCGGGAGGAGTCTCTTTCGGGGTCACGGACTTCTTGGCACTTTCGAACGTCGACCGTGCCCACGAGCTCCGCGGATTGTACCAGATCGTCTCCGGAACAGGGCTGTATCCGCCGGAATCATTCGTCAGGGAGGTGATCAAACTCATCATCAGCAGGAAGAACAAGGTGAGGATATACCGCTCCGGACGGTTGAAAATCGAGGCGAGAGGTGATAGAGTGGCCATTGTACAGGTTTTTTTCCGTTCTAAATCGTGAAGACGCTTCCTATGGACAAATTCATGAAAAACATCGTGACGATTGTAATCGTCTTTTTTGTCGTTTCAGGCATTCTTATCCTTGCCCAAGACAACGCTCCTCGACCGGAAACGGTCTCTCTTTCGGCCCTTGTCTCCCAGATTAACGATGGTCAGGTAAAGAAGATCGACGTCTCGGCAAACGATCTGTCCATCGAACTCACGGACGGAAAGACCGAAAAAAGCCAAAAGGAAGCGGAATCCTCGCTGACGGAAACCCTTAAGAACTACGGCGTCGACACTGGAAAACTCGCGGCGGTATCCGTAGACATAAAGACAGAATCTGGCACCTCTTTTTGGGCGACCGCGATACTCCCCTTTCTTCTGCCTTTTCTGCTCGTCGGCGGCTTCGTATGGTTCATGATGCGACAGGCTCAACGTGGAAACTCGCAAGCAATGAACTTTGGCCTTTCACGGGCCAGAATTCTCGATCCGAAAAACAAGAACAAGCGCATTACATTCGCAGACGTGGCCGGTTCAAAAGAAGCGAAGGAGGAGCTCCGGGAAATCGTGGAATTCTTGAAGCATCCGAAAAAATTTCTCGCGATGGGCGCCAAAATTCCGAAAGGAGTACTGCTCCTCGGGTCGCCTGGAACAGGCAAGACGCTTATCGCCAAGGCCGTTGCTGGCGAGGCAGGCGTTCCGTTCTTCAATATTTCGGGCTCCGAATTCGTTGAGATGTTCGTCGGCGTCGGCGCGAGTCGAGTTCGTGACCTTTTCAAACAGGCGAAGAAAAGCGCTCCTGCCATCGTTTTTATCGATGAAATCGATGCGGTCGGCCGACACCGCGGCGCAGGCCTCGGCGGAGGCCATGATGAACGCGAACAGACCCTGAATCAGATCCTGGTCGAAATGGACGGCTTCGAGACGGAAACGAACGTTATCGTCATCGCCGCGACGAACCGTCCGGACGTCCTGGATCCGGCCCTCCTTCGCCCTGGCCGCTTTGATCGCCGGGTAACCATGGATTTGCCCGATATAAACGATCGTGAGGCTATTTTGAATATCCATCTCAAAGGCAAACCCCTTTCCAAGGAGGTGAATGTCAGACGCCTTGCCGAACGGACTCCCGGCTTTTCGGGTGCCGATCTCGCGAATCTCGTCAACGAGGCAGCTATTCTTGCCACCAGGAGGTCAAAGAAGGAAATCGGCATGGCGGAACTCACGGAATCGATCGAGAAGGTCATCCTCGGTCCCGAGCGCAGGAGCCGTGTCATAAGCCAGAAGGAGAAGGAGATCATTGCCTACCACGAAGCCGGTCACGCACTCGTGGCAGCGAGCCTTCCGAATGCCGATCCCGTTCAAAAAATATCGATCATTTCCCGCGGACATGCCGGCGGCTACACACTCGCGGTTCCCACTGAAGACAAGAGCCTGCACTCCTCCGCATATTTCATCGATGAGCTGTCCGTTCTCCTTGGCGGGTATTCCGCGGAACGCCTCACCTTCGGGGACACGACGACGGGGCCGTCCAACGATCTCGAGCGAGCGACGGCACTCGCTCGGGGAATGGTGACCCGCTACGGGATGAGTCGCCTTGGTGCCAGGACATTCGGGCACAAGGAGGAACTTGTTTTTCTCGGAAAGGAGCTTCATGAGGAACGGAACTACTCGGACGAGACCGCGAAAATGATCGACAACGAGGTCGCCAAACTGATCGAGGATGCCCTCGCGCGCTCTTCGGCGATTCTGACGGAAAAACGGGACCTGCTGAAGTCGTTGGCGGATGCGTTGCTGACCAGGGAAACCATCGAGAAGGACGACTTCGACGCGATGATAGCGGGAAAGCCGATTTTACCGTTCGACGAGTCGGTTTCCGTTTCCACAAAAGCAAGCTCGGACGCCGAATAGACGACGCTCGTATTTGACACGTCATCGTCAAAGACGATGAGAATCATATGGACGAACTACGCCTGTTTTTCGGATATTATGTTGAAGCGGCACGTCGGTTTCCCAAAAGCGTCTTATCAGTATTTATGGCGTTCATGGGAACGCTGTTCGGAACGACCATACCGGGTCTTTTCCAGGAGGGTTTCCCCCTCGATTCGTGGGCGCCGTATGCATCGTCCGCATTCGCTTCCCATCCCTTTCTGTTCCTGCTGGTACCGATCTCAATCTCGATCGTCCTATTCTTTACGGCCGCTCTGACTACGGCTTTCAGATCGGAAAGCAAGCCGTCATTCGGAATCGTGTTTCGAAAGTGCGGACGAATTTTCCCAAGACTGCTCTCACTGAAGCTCGCGTTGGTTTCCGCCGCGCTGGTATGTCTGTCGGTACTCAGTTTGCCAGGATTCATTGCTATCGGGATAAGCCCGTCTCTCGCCCGAATCCTATCACTGTCCGGCATCGCGCTGTTTCTCATTATCTTCGTCATTCTCATATTTTCAGAGACATATGCCTCCTTATTCGTCATAACTTCGGAAACGTCATTTTCATCCTCACTGAAGCTCGGGTATTCGCTCTTTGTCAAAAGGATGTCGACGAGCCTCATATTCGCTCTGGTATCGTTTGCGATAGTACTCCTTTTTTCCGTATCGACGGAGGTGCTCCTGTACGCGGCAAACGTCTTCTTTCCGGCCTCACTCCTCCGTGAATCGCTTTTATCGGCAATCATCATCCTCATGCAGTCGACACTCTTCTTTCTCCGAACATTCGCACTGCTCTCATTCTTCACGTTCATCAATACGCCTCAGCAGACGACTCACGAGCCGGAGACTTCACAAAATGTCGAAAAGGTGATACAAAAGGAAGTACCGGAAATCGGATAGGATTTCGACAACGACCGTAGTCGTCATATTGGGAAATTCGTGGGCGGCTAGCTCAGTTGGTTAGAGCGCCACATTGACATTGTGGAGGTCACAAGTTCGAATCTTGTGTCGCCCACGAATTTCCGAAATAGCCGCAGAGGGACCGCATCGACAAATCGCAACCATATACGGTACAAAAAAAAACGGCCATAGGCCGTTTTTTATTCCCGAATTCGCTCAGTTACCAGACAGAATCGGCATCGCCGCACCGGAACCGGCAGCATTAAGGTTCACGTTCACCTGTTGCCGCACACCGGACGTATATGCCGCCCCGCGTCCCAACTGCCTGTTCACGACGTCCACCTGACTCATGATCTGACTGTCAACGTTCGAAATTTCACGCTGAATCGATGCCTGCACCTTACCGAGGCCGTTCTGTATCAAATTCGTTATCATGCGATTCGCCAGCGTCGTAATCACCCCTCCGACCAGCTCCGTAGGATTCTGCGCCGCCGCAATCACCTTGTTGCCGATATCCTGAACATCCGCGACCATCTGGCCGATAGTGCTGCCTGGTAAAATCGTATTACCCGCCTTATCCTGCACTCCTTTATATCCCGACGACGTCGCCTTCAATTGGGCTTCGGTCTGATATTGTGCGTCCGCACCCATCTTGAACCTCTCGGCACGAAGCGCATACCCCAAGGGGTCGCTTTCTGACGAATACATCGCCGAAATCACCCGTATGTCTCCCGCGTCGACTGACTTGATCGGATCCGAACTCAGCTCTCCAAGCAGCGTCGTCGAGCTATTCAAAAGATTCGTATCTAACACATGACGATCGCTGAACTTTTCAAGGTACGACTCGTACGAAGGACCTCCGGATGCCGATGAAAATCCGCTTGAGCGACCCTTTAAAGTGGCCGATTTGAATCCATCATATGCGAGGAGCGCTTTCTGTCCCGGCTCCTGGTAGAGGTATGCTCTCCAGTCGGATATGACCAGAGATGCGCTTGTCGATGAACCTCCCACAAGACTCGCAACACGGGTATTCAGCAACGATATGGCAGTCGACTTCAGCACGCCAAGAAGCTGGCCTTCTATCTGCTTCTGTATCTTCTCCAGCATCTGTTTCAGAATGGCAGCCTCGAAGTCCTCGCCCCATGCGCCGGCATGAACGAACGACGGCATCAGCGTGCAGTACGAAACCGCAATTAGGGCGATCAGCGAGTACAACCGTTTGATTTTCATGCTTTTCATACGGGCTGCGGATATGCGTATCGAACTAAAGATCCAACGGGATGTTCGTTATCTCATACTTGGAAAGCTTCGTCTGCACATCGAGAACGAAACCTCCGACCACGTTCAGCAATCCCTGAATGCGAGACAGCGACCTAATCGTCTTAATCGGATCGTCTGCCGATGACGCACCAACCTCTTCCTTCATCTGCGAGAGATATGTCACGATTTTCAGCGCTTTCACATGAGTGTCCAGCATCGCCTCAGGAACCTCGACTTCGTTCACCTGTTCGAGCATTTTCGAACCGCATTCGACGTAGGAATCGATTTTGGAAAAATCCCCCATCGACACGGCAAGTATGGCCTCATCGGCGAATCCCTCCGATACAACCTTCAATTCGTCCTCCGTTTTGAATTGCTTCGGCGAGTTGCTCGCAAAAATGTACGAAATGGTCGTAAGATATTCAACTATGTCCTCTCTTATTCGCGCTTCGCGTTTTGACTTCGAAAGCCCGGTGTAGGATTGATCCTTCATCTTGATAAGACTCATGTCTATATCCGGAAGAATGATTTCTTCAGAATCTCCGCCGGAAACTTCCTGAACGATACCGTTAAGCTCTTCAAGCGAAACCTCGGACATGCCGTCCGCGTTAGTTTGAGAGTTTTGAACGATGACTGCCAGTTTTTCCGATACCGCTTCAGTAAGGTTGTCCCCGCCTTTTCCGTTAGCAACATTTTCAAATCCGGCACCGACTTCCGGAACTATCTTGTCGCCAGGCGCTTTCTTCAGCGGGTTGTATCCACCTCGCACCTCCACGCCGTCAGCGTATCCATCTCCATCTGTGTCCTTATTCGACGGGTCGGTCCCATAAAGACGCTCCTCGGCGGTCGTGAGTCCATCCTGATCGGGATCATCAACGATATTTTGCCCGATCATCTCCTGCGCGGAAGAAATGAAAAATCTGTAACCGACAAAAAGGAGCACGAACAAAAAAGCGAAGTCCTTTTTGAGACCGCCTTGTGCGTTTTTTCTCATCACGTTTCGCATAGAAATTTTGTTTTCACTATTGTATCATTTTTTTTGTATCGGTACAATTTTTGTAAAGATTTGATCAGAATGATTCTGCTACGTATTTCCCTGAAACGTTGAGAATTAATTTCCTTTATATTTGATCGTGTATTTACAGTGCAATATTTGTACATATATGTCAATACTCAAATTATTGTTCCACGTGGAACAGTGAAACGATTTTTTTTTCTTGTGCGATTTTGGTTCATAATTGATTTGTTACACGTGGAACATTGCTTGATCCGATTGTTGGTTTTTTTGTCACCTTACGGTTCTGTTTCACGTGGAACATTATATTCACTTAAATTCTCGTGTGCTAACTGTTTCACGTGGAACTTGTGGTTAACGCAATGCTATTATTTTGTCCATTTTTTTAAATTATTCTTTTCTTAGCTTTCTAATTAAGCATTTATAAATTATCACTATTGAAACATGGTTAGGGTTACTGTTCCACATGGAACAAATTCATCGAAATTTTAATGTTCCACGTGAAACAACTTATATTTCTTATTACTCATTCTGAATTCCTTCAATTTGTTTCACGTGGAACAGATTGGGTTCCCTTAAGTAACTTCGACGAATATATTGTTTCACGTGGAACACAGGAAAGCAGGAAATTATGACATATGAGAAACAGTGTTCCACGTGGGACAGCAAACTGAATCGACACAGACATTCAAGCCGTTCTAAGTAGAGCAGAAAGCTCGATTAGCAGTATATATTCAAATCGTGTTCCACGTGGAACAAATATTGACTTTAGTAACGTTTCGTGCTGTGGTATAATCTATTGAGATTTAATACCTGTTTGACGCAAAATAGTATTACCTATATCATTTACGTGATGATGCGGGCCTGTAGCTTAGTTGGTAGAGCGCCTCCATGGCATGGAGGAGGTCAGGAGTTCGAGTCTCCTCAGGTCCACAAGCATATCGAATACACGAAATGACGCTTTCATAAAGCTCATTTTTCATCAGCGTGCCCATAATGCCTCGATAGCTCAATGGATAGAGCGAATCCGTCCTAAGGATGAGATCTAGGTTCGATTCCTAGTCGGGGCACATAGAACACATAGCACCCCGAGATGCCGGTTCAGAAAAAGGGGCGCGACGACCACCGGATAACGACCTTTGACAAATACGCCGGATTAAACCACAATGAAATGATTCATTCCGAAACATGTCTCACCGAATACTGCAGATAAACGAACTCATACGCGAGCACCTCGGAGAAATACTTCTCCGCGAAGTGAGTTTTAAGTCTGGAATACTGGTAACTATCTCGAAAGTCGACACCACGCCGGACCTGCGCCACTCGCGCGTATCGATCAGCATATTTCCGGAAAGTGAGACGGGGTACGCTATCGGAACACTTTCTCATGAAAAGGGGAGGATTCAAAAAGCGCTTCACGGGAAACTTCACATGAAATTCCTTCCCATACTTTCCTTTCGCGCAGATCCGACAGAACAAAATGCCGACGTAATCGAACGAATCCTCATAGAGCTGAAATAAGGGATTGTTCGAAGTTATACACAGGTTATGCGCGATTACTCATCGGAATTCAGAAACCTGAACTACGTAATCCGCAATGCGGACAGGTTTTTGCTGTTTGCGCACACCCGCCCCGATTCCGACACGGTTGGGGCAAATATCGCGCTGCAGGAGTTCATCGAAATGCAGGGGAAACAAGCCGACATCTGCTGTGTCGATGCATTTCCGGAATTTGCGAAAGCGCTATTTCCTGGCTCCACCTTCAACGCTCCTTCTGCGCTCGATTTCACCTCATATGACGCATATATCGCGTCAGACAGCGTCAATCGCGGCTTTAATACCGTTCGTGATCGCATATCTTCGGAAAAGATCGTGGCATTGATCGACCATCATCCGATCGAAGATCCTGAAGGGGACATCGTCATCATCGATACCGGCTTCTCTTCCGCGGCCGAAATCGTGTATCAGTTCATAAAGAGCACCAAAACGAAACTTAGCCATCGAATGGCAACGGCACTGTTACTCGGTATACTCGGAGATACGGGGAATCTTCAACATTCATCCACGACACCCGAAACGTTCGCGGCTGCCGCATCTCTCATCCGCAGCGGCGCCCAACTGCCGAAGATTACGACGAGCGTCTTTTCCAACAACTCCATATCCACGCTGAAGCTGTGGGGCAGGGCGTTATCGCGGGCAAAGATCAACCCGAGCAACGGAATGATATACTCCGCGATAACGGAGAAGGACATCATCGAGCTTGGAAATCCCTCCACGGAGGATCTGTATATCGCATCGGCACTTCTGAACAATGTGCCCGATGCCAAGTTTTCACTGCTGTTCTATCAGATTTCGCCCGATTCCGTGCGCGGAAGCTTACGCACCGAGCCGCATAAGGGAGTCGACGTCTCGAACATCGCACAGTCACTCGGAGGGGGAGGGCACAAGTACGCGAGCGGCTTCGAGATTCCTGGACGAATCATAGAGACGGCCGAGGGCTGGGAAGTCCGATAAATCGTTGTTTTGCACCGGTTATGCACGATCCGATCCGAAACATCAAGGAATCGCTGCTTTCAGACCTTAACGAGCGCATGTCGACCGAGTGCACATGCACTTTGAAGGAAACTGCCACGCGGCCGGTCCCGGGAGACGGGTCTGCCTGCGCGACTATCCTTCTTATCGGTGAGGCTCCCGGAAAGAACGAAGACCTCCAGGGAGTTCCTTTCGTCGGGGCGGCCGGCAAGTTTCTTGATGAGATGCTCGCTTCCATCGGGCTTGATAGAAAGGACATCTATATCACCAATATCGTAAAATACCGCCCACCGGACAATCGTGACCCGCTTCCGCAGGAAATAGAGGACTGCGCCGAGTGGCTTCACGAACAGATCGGCATCATAGACCCCTTGCTCATCGTAACGCTCGGTCGGCACGCGATGAACCACTTCTTTCCCGATAAGAAGATAACTGAAGCTCACGGAAACGCATATCGACGCGAATTTCCCGCGGGCCGTAGCCAGGTGTTCTATACCCTGTATCATCCTGCGGCAGCACTCTACAACGGCGGCATGAGAGATACGTTGAAACAGGATTTCTTGCGCATCCCCAAGGTACTCGAAAAGTTACGAAGTGGTGCATAAGTCGAGGACAACTCGCAAAATGCCTGATTTCTGCCGTTTTTGTTGACGCTCTTTGCGGATTCTGGTACCGTGAAAATACTTTCGTCTGTTTTATTCCATCCGAGCAGTCGGCTCAGACGAAAGGTTCGTATACACAGATGGTCCGATGGCCGAGTGGTTAGGCACGGGTCTGCAAAACCCTTTACGGCGGTTCAATTCCGCCTCGGACCTCACAGAATATCCGTTATAGACGACCTGAAGCGCGATCGTGGAGATTATTGCAATACATTGCCGCGGTGGTGGAACTGGTAGACACAGGAGACTTAAAATCTCCCAGCCAAAAGCTATGCGGGTTCGACTCCCGCCTGCGGCACTCAAACGATTTATTCGATGATTACTCGTGGCAAAGCGCCCCCCTTGAGATCTCGTACGAAACAGATGGCTTTTCTTCCTTCCGATACCACGCGATGTACGGATTTGCGATGCGAATACGCTTCAAACCCGATCGGCATCGATTCAAAGCGACCGCGACTCAGCTGGCGAATGGAATCGTCTCGACGCGACACGCGCCAGCAAGCCTACCAGATACGGGTATCCGCATCGAAGAGAGCACTGACGGCAGGGTCTGCGATCGTATGGGACTCGGGCAAAGTCATGTCCGACAGATCGACGCACATCACGTATGGAGGACCGCCTCTCGTTTCCAGGCAGGCGTATTATTGGAGCGTCCGAGTGACCGATAATCACGGCGACACTTCGGATTGGAGCGATGTCGCCACATGGGAAATGGGACTGTTGCTTACCGAAGACTGGAAAGCCCTTTGGATACAGCCGATCGAATCATCCCGCTCCGGCGACAGGCCGGCCCAACTCCTGCGAAGTTCGTTCGAAATTCCCGATAAGGAGATCGTTTCTGCGCGATTGTATGTGACGAGTCATGGCACCCATGAAGCCTCTATCAACGGGACGACCGTCGGAGAAGACGTCTTCGCGCCTGGCTTCACCAGTTATCACGACCGTCTACAATACAGGACTTGGGACGTCACAAACCTGCTGCATCGGGGTGAAAACGTCGTCGGCCTGATGATCGGAGACGGTTGGTATCGAGGCAAGCTGACCATCATGTCGCTTCGCGACGTCTATGGAGACGCGCTTGCCGCACTCGCCCAAATCAATGTCTCTTTTGTCGACGGAAGTACGCACATATTTTCTACCGGGGCCGATTGGCGGTCATCAACGAGTCCGATACTCAGATCGGACAGTAAAGACGGCGAAATCTTCGATGCAAGACGATGCCTTGACGGATGGAACTCCGCAGATTTCGACGATGCCGGATGGAAGCCGGTCATGATCGCCGACTTTGGAACCAAGAATCTTGTCGCTTCCTTATCGCCTCCCGTCAAACGGCATGAACAGATTCGTCCGATACAGCTATTTCGAACTCCTAATGATCAATTGGTCGCCGACTTCGGCCAAAATCTCGCGGGACGGGTACGAATCAGGGTAAGAGGAGAAAGGGGGACGGTGATGCGACTGCGTCATGGTGAAACGCTCGACGCGAACGGTAATTTTTCGATTTCCAATCTTCAGCCGACAGCGCCCGGAGTCGCGCCCTGCCTGCAGGAAGATATATACATCCTGAGGGGCGAAAATGAGGAAACATACGAGCCGACTTTCTCGATTCACGGATTCAGATACGTGGAAATCGAAGGGTGGCCGGGCGAACCGTCGGAAGATGACCTTGTCGCAATCGCAATCTATTCCAATCTTGAACGGACGGGGACATTCGAGTGCTCCGACCCGCGGATTAACCGCCTCCATGAAAACATCGTTTGGAGCATGAAAAGCAATTCCGTCGACATTCCGACGGATTGCCCCACCAGAGAGCGGGCGGGGTGGACTGGAGATGTCCAAATTTTCGCGAGTTCGGGTGCGTACCTTATGAACACCGCAGCTTTTCTCGAAAAATGGCTGCTTGACCTCGCCGCAGACCAAAGATCGAACGGCCTGATTCCGAATACCGTCCCCGATGCGGGCCGATACAAACCATCGGCACTATCGGAAATCACGGAAGGATCAGCCGGCTGGGGAGATGCTTCCGTCATCGTCCCCTGGACACACTTCCAGTTTTTCGGCGATGTCAACGTACTGGAAAATCAGTACGAGAGCATGAAAAAATGGATCGACTTCGGAATAATGCGTTCCAAAAGAGGAAGCCTGGCGAGTAAGATGAACCCTGTGCTTCACATGGATGCCGATCGGCTGCATCGGCAGCCGTATATACTGAACAGCGGCTACCATTGGGAAGAGTGGCTCGCGCCCGGAGAAAGGAAAAAGACGTCGTGGAATATGGCGAGGAATGTCCTCACTAATAGAAAATCCGAATCAATGGTTGCAACGGCATACTTGGCGCATTCGACAGATCTCCTCGTTCGAATCGCGCGGATCTTAGGCAGGCATGATGATTGCGACAAGTATGCCGCCATCAATGACAATATACGGAACGCCTTTGTCGAAGAATTCACCAGCGACGAATTGCTTGATCCGGATACCCAATCGGCATATGTTCGAGCACTTGCATTTGATCTTCTTCCGGAACGCGTACGCCTTCGCGCCGCAGAACGGCTCGTCGAGTTGATAAAGGAAAAAGGGTGCCATCTGGACACCGGATTCCTTTCAACTCCGTTCATCTGTCCGGTCCTCGACAGATACGGATATGCCGACCTTGCCTATGAACTCCTATTGCAGGACTCGTATCCCTCCTGGCTCTATGCCATCGGTAAAGGAGCGACAACCGTTTGGGAGAGCTGGGATGCGATCGATGAATCCGGAAATGTCCACGGATCTCTCAACCACACGGCTTTCGGATCGATCGCATATTTTCTTTATCAATCGGTCGCAGGCATATCGCCCGATCCGGATAAGCCGGGCTTTCAGCATTTCATTCTTCAGCCGAATCCGAATGATAGACTTACGTATGCCGCAGCGACATACCGATCTTTACACGGAACAATAGCTTCCCGTTGGGAAATCAGCGAAAATCAGTTCACGTATCGCGTCAGCATACCGCCGAACACTTCCGCGACGGTAATATTGCCGACAAAAAATGCTGACATGATAACCGAAGGCGGCAAACCCATTCTGCAACACGATGAAATCCGCGTCCTCAGCAGTGAGCCGGATGATGTAACATTACGTGTCGGATCCGGCCATTATGTTTTTGACGCGAAGGCCGCGTGATACGGATTTGAGACTGTCAGGCGGTCATGCCAAATCGCAAGAAGATTCTGGCCGGACTTTCATGATTTCGTTTTTGTCACCAAAACGCCCCGATTGCTCGGGGCGTTTTCAGTCTTATCCTGATCAGTCGGTAACCACCTCCGCTATCATGTTGCGACGTCCGAAGGCGAACGCCTCTTTCTTCGTTTCCATGTAGACATCGAAATGGTTTCCCTTGATGGCACCTCCTCGGTCCTCGCATCGGAATGTACCGAATCCCTCGATTGCGATCTTGGCGCCGAACGGGTAGGCCGGGGGACATGCCAGCGTCCTGTTGGCAGCAACCTTGAGTCCCGAGGCCGTTATGCCTCTGGAATTTCCGCATTCATCTGCCGAGGCGGTATATGCGGACGCGTTGATCTCGAATTTCCCTTCCGGGAGACCGCTCCAACGTTCGATCTGCTTTTCTTTCCAGCGCTCGAGGATGATGTCCTCCGTACTTTTCACCCCTTCGTCCTTCGACATCGAATTGCTTGTCGAAAGTGTTGAGCGTATCCCCTCAAGTGAGAACGGATTTCGCCCAATCACGCTTTTGTTAGTCGCGGTACTTCTGAATATCTCGTAATGAACGTCAACCGCTTGAACAATCGACGTTTCGGCATGCGCGGCGTTCGTCCAGAACAGGATAACAGGAAGGACGAACGCCAGACGTTTACCACTCATATCGTAAGTATAGTGCTTATCCAAGCCCTCCAGCTTGAGTAACGACCAAATCTGCCTCAGTCGCAACGGTACAATATAGCATACTTATAAGATGCTGTCAATACTTCTTTGACGAAAGTCATGCTACACCATCATCAGATGCATCTTCAACGCAAACAGGAGTCGACCATGCCGAACGTTTACATATGCCGAAAACTGCGCGTTATCACAGGCCGCGGTGGACGCACGTTTAAAAAGGCAGGCCTTTACAAGCAGCGAGGCCGCGCCCTGAGAAAATTTCGGCGCGCACGCCGCCTCGGACACGGTCCGAAGCGGTAAGAGACGAAAAGCCCGGGCTATTGCACGGACTTTTCTTATCGAAATTGCAAGAACAAAAAAGAGGACCCGAATAGATCCTCTTTTTTGCTTTCTTGAGCGGGTAACGGGAGTCTCGTCCTCAGCGCCTGCTGGCGCTTCGTAGTCCAGGGCTGAGCCGAATGCTGCACTTGCTTGCATTCGTCTACACTCGTTTTGCTCGCCTTCGCTCACAACTCGTTCCTGCCCGTTCGACTCCCGATATATACAAAGAAAACACTTTGAAAGGTGCTTCTTTGTGAGCGGGCCGCCCCATATTAGGGCGAGCCTCGCTCAAATTTTCGAAGAAAATTTGAGCGGGTAACGGGAGTCCTCCTCACCCGTCCTGCACAAGCAGGACTCCTTCGGAGCCGGGGTTTCTGAAAAGCGAAATCGTTCGCTTTTCAGAATACCCTTCGACTCCCGTTACCCATAAGAAAGAAGAAGAGGCTCATATGAGCCCCTTCTTCTTTCCTTTGAGCGGGTAACGGGAGTCGAACCCGTATTTCGTCCTTGGCAAGGACGCGTAATAGCCGCTATACGATACCCGCCTGCGCTACGCTCCGGCGTGGCAAGCCCGCTTTTAACCGATCTTCACCGCCTGTGGGACTGGCTGGATTCGAACCAGCGACCAAGCGGTTATGAGCCGCCTGCTCTAACCGCTGAGCTACAGTCCCGGCCGGAACATGGCTATAAATGGTATTATACACCACTTATACACATTTTCCTGTGCCTGGGGACAGAATCGAACTGTCGACACGAGGATTTTCAGTCCTCTGCTCTACCACTGAGCTACCCAGGCGAAACACAAATATGAGTGTACAAGACTTTGCCCGACCCGTAAATACCCCGGCCGATTGCCTGTGGGCAATGGAGGACTCGCCCGGCATTCGCCAGGCGCCCCGCGTATGCGGGACGAACCCGACTTCATTTCATAATCACATCTTCTCCGTGCGCGCTCAAGGATTCGAACCTTGGACCCCCTCGGTGTAAACGAGGTGCTCTAACCAACTGAGCTAAGCGCGCAAATATCCGATACCATACCCTCGGTGTAAACGAGATGCTCTAACCCGTTTGAGCTAAGCGTGCCTTGATTTCCACGCCTCTCAAGTATAGGGCACGGAATCCAAATGGCAAGCAAAAGGAACAGGCCGTCCTGTTCCTTCGTTCCGTTGTGCCCAAGAGAGGACTCGGTCAGAGTCGATTTCCGGAGAAATCGCTCCCGACCCTGCCTCGCTCCGCTCCGGCTTTCTCGTCCTCACACAAGCCAAACCATTGGCTTGTTTCTTCGTCCCAACTCCACTTCGTTCCGTTGTGCCCAAGAGAGGACTCGAACCTCCAATCCCTTGCGGGAACTAGCACCTCAAGCTAGCGCGTATACCAATTCCGCCACCTGGGCAGGTGGGAAGAACTACTTCCCGGACTCCTTACCGCCATCGTCATTCACCTCCTCAACCGAAGTCTCGCTCTCTTCAACCGCGACTTCTTCCGCTTCTGTCTCGGACGCCTCCAAAGCCAACTCTTCTTCCGGCTTCAGGCCCTTTCCGATCTTCAATCCCACCTCCTTAAGCTTGCGACGAAGCAGTTTTGCCGACTTCTCACGAACGAAATACAGCTTGGCGCGACGCGACCGGGTGCTCTTCAGAACCTCGATCTTCTCGATGTTCGGGGAATATATCGGAACCACGATCTCTACACCTATTCCGAAGGACGTCTTTCGCACGGTAATGGTAGGGGACGAGCTCTGTCCTCCACGCATGGCGATGACCATGCCCTGGAAAATCTGTATCCGCTCCTTGCCTCCCTCTACGATTTTTCTATGAATTTTCACGACATCTCCGGAATGAAGTACCGGAACGTCCTTTGTCCTGCGTTCCATGTTGAACGCTATGAGGTCTTTGTGCATACGGTTATTTTCCCTATTCCAAGCGGATTCCGCCACTGAAAATCGGAATGATAGATAAAAAGAATCAGTCCTCGCGTTTGCGATTCGAAGCTTCCCCAGGATAACCCGGATTTTCAGCGGCGTCAATACCTGAGATGAAATCCGCGAAGTCCGCAGGCAACGGCGCCTCATAGACACGAATGCCGTCCTTAAAATGGAACGCTATCCGCAAAGCGTGCAGCAGCTGTCTTCTCGGCATACCCTCCCGTCTCATGCGTCGACCTCCATAGAGACTATCGCCGAGTACGGGGTGTCCGATGGCAGCAAGGTGGATACGTATCTGATGCGTCCGGCCCGTTTTCGGAAAGATCTCTAAAAGATCATATTCGGCATATCGATGCTTCAGCCGATATTCCGTCAGCGCCTCTTTCATCTCGCCATCGAACGATTGCGGATCTTTGACGGCCTGTCTCTGCAGCGTTCCCGTACGTTGCGCGAGCGGATAGTCTATTTTTCCTTCCTCCTCCGGCACATGCCCAACGACGAGCGCGAGGTAGGTCTTCTCCGTTTTCCGCTCGCGAAACGCCTCGCGCATCACATCACAAGATTCGTCCGTCTTGGCAAGCACGACGACTCCGCTGGTGTTCCGATCCAAACGATGGACGATACCCGGCCGGATCGGGTCGCCTCCCACCATCGCCATTTCTGGCCTCGTTGCCGCGATCCAGTTCGCTACGGTATGGGTCCGGTCATTCCCTCCCGGATGCATCTGCACGCCGAACGGCTTGGAAAGGAT
Organism: Candidatus Moraniibacteriota bacterium; assembly: GCA_903854995.1. Classification (GTDB taxonomy): domain Bacteria; phylum Patescibacteriota; class Minisyncoccia; order Moranbacterales; family UBA1568; genus JAAXTX01. The sequence goes on from CAINXS010000065.1 coordinate 22,495, forward strand.
CAGCAGGTCGTTGTCCTCAAAGATGATCGGAAGTGAGAGATCGGGATTCGCGAACAAACCTTCCTTTGGAGTCGGAGCGATTCTCGACACCACCACGTCCCCGTATCGCAGACGTCGAGTCGGGCTCGTTTCGGTCTTACCGTTCAGCGTGACCAATCCAGCCTCGATTCCAGCGCGGGTATCGCTCCGCGAAAGTCCGTCCATCCTCGTATATGCCGCCAAAAAGGCGTCCAGCCGCTTTCCGGATGAGATCTGCTGAACCGTCTTTTCTATCACGAATCCGTCTCGCGTCTCCATATGTGGCTGTAGATGATTCGTTCAATGATAGGCCATTCTTCACGGAACGGCAAGCATCCCTTTGACATTGACCGTGCGAAGACTAGTATGAGAACAGGATTCGCATGGGTGATTCCGCCTAAGAAAATAACCGACCACATATGGATTGTTGCGAAAATAGGGTTTCATGCGCATCGGGATGCGATTGCGACTGTGCGGATAATCGGAACGGGAACCTTTGTTTCCCGATAATTGGTGAGGAGATCTCGGATTTCGAAGGGCAGGTCTTCCACGAAGAGTCATTCAAGGACGTGCGTCTTTCGGATTATCGTGGCAAATGGCTCATCCTTTTCTTTTATCCCGCCGACTTCTCCTTCGTGTGCCCGACGGAACTTGAGGACCTGGCGGAAAATTACACGGCCTTTCAGGAACTCGGAGCGGAAATACTTTCCGTGAGCACGGACACGGTATACGTCCATAAGGCATGGCATGACCAGTCTGCCGCCGTTCGAAAAGTGACCTATCCCATGTTCGCCGACCCGACCGGCGAACTGTCCCGGATATTCGGCACCTATATCGATGACGAGGGCATATCCCTCCGGGGAACGTTCATCGTCGACCCGGACGGCGTATTGCAGTCGGTAGAAATGAGCTCGAACGCGATCGGCAGGAATTCCGCCGAACTATTACGAAAAATTCGTGCGGCACAATTCGTTCGCGAACACAGCGGCGAAGTCTGCCCTGCCAAATGGATGAAATCCGGCGATCCGACCCTGACCCCGGGCCCGGACCTCGTCGGCAAGATCTGATCGTTCCCGTCGGCAGTACCATTGTCATCTTAAACATATGTACGAGAAAAGGGATTATTCGGGACTGCTGGGAACACCAGGCTTTTCCGATATGCTTCTGACAGACCATTTCACCCTGTACGAAGGATACGTGAAGAACGTCAACTCGCTTCTCGGGAAGCTTGCCGAGACCGGCGCGGAAACCCAGGAAGGCGCCGAGCTCAGGCGCCGATTCGGATGGGAATGGAACGGAATGAGACTTCATGAACTCTATTTCGGGAATATCCGGAGCGGAGCCGAAAAGCTGCACGAAGGAAAACTCAGGGAGCGCCTCATCACGGAATACGGCAGCGTCGAGACCTGGGAAAATGACTTTCGGTCCGTGGGTGCCATGCGCGGCATAGGCTGGGTCATTCTCACGGAAGATCCTGAGAACGGAGGACTGCTCAATACGTGGACGAACGAACACGATGCCGGTCATCTTGCCGGAGGAAGACCGGTCCTTGTCATGGACGTCTTCGAACATGCGTACCTTCGGGATTACGGCATAAAGAGATCGGAATACATCGATGCGTTCATGCGCTCGATCGATTGGAACGTGGCAGAAAAGAGACTCTCCTGAACATGCCGCTCGTTTCGACACGAATGAAACCCGGACCATTGTCCGGGTTTTTCGTTGCACGATATGTGATATACTGGAAAAAATAATAACATCGTATGCGAATCATAAAACGGAAGTATACGTGGATGTTTCTTGTCCCGCTTTTTCTTTTCATCTTCCTCCCGAATCCGTCATTCGCGGCGGACGGATTCACTTACACGCCACTTGAGCCGATTCCCGGATCGGAAGACGCCGCGAAACTACCGGAATACATCACGGCCATCTACAAGTTCGCATTGTGGGCCGTCGGCATCGCCGCCATGTTCATGATAACCATCGGCGGCGCCATGTATCTCACGAGCGCAGGAAACACGTCGGCACTCGGAAACGCGAAAGGCGTCATCACCGATGCCATCATCGGCCTCGTGCTCGCTCTCGCGGCCTGGTTTCTGCTCAATCTCATCAATCCGGACATCCTCAGCGGAGACTTGTCGATATTCAGCATCGTCGGAGGCGACACGCCCTCTACCGTGGGCGGCGGCACCGGAACCGACACGGGAACAACCGCCCTGACGACTTCCGGCGGCGCCTGTACCGGAGCGAATTCGGGTTGCTGCAAAGCCGGAACGAAATGCGCGGACTGCCAAGGATGCGTCAGTTTCACGAACTCGTACGCAAATCTTTGCTATAAAGGCGCTATGGGCAACACCGGATGCATGTTGAGTTCGACCTTAGCCAGCAAGCTCAACGCTGCGAACCTTGACAGTGTCAATGCCGAGGTTTCGGAGGCATGGCCGCCCACTGTTATTCATTCCGAACCTTGCCACGCGAACGGCACGTGCGCTGACGTCAGGTGCAAGAGCGGCTGCGCGAACGCGAGCGTGGCCAGTATCAAAGCAATCTATGACGCGCTGAAAAAAGCCGGACTGAATCCCGTGTTTGAAAGCTATGCCGCGAATTGTCCGACATACACCGCGGCAGGAATAACATGTATATCTCCGTCGACTATGACGGCCCCGTCATTTCACGTCAATCCGTAGTGCGGTCCGGTCCGATAGATGTCGCTTCCGAGCGCACAGCCTCGGCATTCCGAAAGGTCCTGAAGAAATTTGCAACATGAAACGAAACTTGTTCATAACAGGCTCACTGTTGGCCGTCGGAGCCCTCTTCGCCGGCGTATATGTCGTCGTTTTCAAGAATAATCCCAGTAACCCCGTCGCCGACGAGAGAAAGCGCGTCGAATCGAAGCAGGAGGAGGCGAAACAGTTTTCTCAGAACGCCTCCGGCGAAACGGTATCGACGGTTATCGATTCTCCGACCGTCGGTGCCACGATTCTCGACGAAAATCACATCGCCTATTTTGCGGATCGGCAACTGAAGCGGACGTCACTCGGCGGCGGAGGAGAGGAGGTCTTACTGAGCGATCTCCCGGGGGAGGTCTTGGACGCGATATGGTCACCAGATCGGGAGCGCGTCCTTGCACTGATGGGAACAGGGTCAGAAAGAAAGTGGTTTCTGGTTGTCCCTTCCGAGAAAACCGCTACTCCACTCAAAGCCGGAATCACTTCGCCGGTGTGGTCGAATCTGTCCGAACGGATCTTCTATTCGTATGCCGATTCGAAATCCGGCAAAGCGGAACTTGATTCCGCGAAACCCGACGGCACGGACTGGAAGCGAGTGGCGACGATGGATGAGCCGAGCTCTTTTCTGTCCACGGTCCCTTCTACCGCGATCATCTCGTATTGGAACAAGCCTTCGGCATTCGAGGCGACCTCTCTCTATACGGTATCCGCCTCCGGCGGCACCCCGAAGAAGATTTTCTCGGAAAAATTCGGTGCCGATTATCTCTGGTCTCCTGACGGAACAAAGGTACTGATCAGCAACACGCTCTCAAAGGGGGGAACGGAGACGCGCCTTGGAATCGCAAACCGGGACGGCGGAGAATTCAAGACCCTGCAGGCGCCGACGATCACATCGAAGGCGGTATGGTCGAAGGACGCGAAAACGGTCTATTACGCGCTCCCACTTTCCATTCCGGACCATGCGGTACTGCCGAACGACTACTTCGGAAGGCCTATACATACCCAGGACTCCTTCTGGAAAATGGATGTAGCATCCGGAAAAAGCGACCGAATCATAGAGCCCGATCGAATCGATGGGAGCTACGACAGTTTCCGCCCTTTTCTCGGTCCTGACGAACGATATCTCTACTTCACCGACAGGGTCAGCGGAAAGCTTCATCGAATTTCCCTGAAGTAATTCGCGTGTCGGAACGGCCGCCCCGAGCCACGGGCGACTTTTGTGATCTTGTCGATCAAATGTCCGATTCACCACCTTCGTACGGACCAAGGTTCGACAACGAAAGTATCAATCCGTAGACGGCAAAGAATGCCAAAGAAAGGTCGTTCCTGAAAAAAGGCGTGTCCACAAGGCCGTGCACGAAAAACGTGACGAGAAGCGCCAGCATGACGCCTGCCGTGCCGCTCGCCCTCGTCTGCGGACCGAAAGCAAAAAACGACGACCTTTCAGCCAAAAAAAACAACATCAGGATAAACCCCGCAAATCCGATCGCCCCCATTGAAAGCCAGACCGACAGAATCAGATTCTGCGGATGAGGAACCGCCCACTCGAGATATGTCGGAAATTGAGGCTGCATATCGAGATAGGCCCGTTCGAAATTTCTCAACCCGATACCGAGAATCGGATGATCGGAAAGCATCTGAACGGATACGTTCCATATCATCACGCGCGAGGCAATAGAGCTCCTCACCTGGCCGGTTTCAAGCACTCTCCAAGAAGAACCCACGAACACGGCCGGAACGAGAATAGTCAGAAAACAAAGAGTAGCGAGAGTAATGACCGCCCCTTTTTTAAGCCGAAAGTATGAAGCGATCAGAACAACCGACCCGATAAGTACCGCGATCAGCGCCCCAAGCGAGCCGGTTCGCAATATCACGAACACGATCAGTAATAACGAGACCGAAACCAATGCGAATAATCCGTCACGCCCCGCCCTCAGCCTTTCCAGAAGGAAAAACAAGCCGATCGGCACTCCCGCCTCAAGGAAAAGCGCGAGGTGATTCGGTGATGGAAAATATGAGGCGAGTCGCCCGTCATACGTGACATGAACGAACGGCAATGATGCCATTGATATCGCCGCGACCGCCACGAGACCGAGATACCAGAACAAGAGGACGCGCCGTCTTTCGGAATCGCTTTGAACGACCTGGAAGAGCAGCGTGCCGAATATGACAGGAAACACGATCCAACTTTTTAACGCGCCGAGTTCGGCATGGCTGAAGCCCGAGGAAACGGATGAAACGAAAGAACCGACAATGAATGCCGAAAGAGCGACGGAGACGAGGGCAGGAATCGGACGCCACTTGATCTCCGCGGCGCGCAAACCAAAGATAAATGCCACCATTCCGACAAGAATGAGCACCTCCGGGAGATAAAGGGGGGCGCCGAAGACGGTCACTCCCGTTTGCGAAAGCGGCAGCGACAGCATCGTCAAAATCACGATCTTTTTCGATAAGTCTTTCATGTGATCGGACTTTCGGACGAACCGTTCGTCGGGGAGAACCTCACCGTGCCTTCTGCGCTGTTTGCCGATGGCAACGCGAGAACCATCAGGAGAACGGGGAGAACATGAACGGAATACATCGGGGTTTCGAAAAGGGAATGACCGAAATATATGGCCAAGGAGACCGCCCCCGCGGCAGCCACGCGGGCGCGCGACCGGGAAAGACCCATAAAAGCGGTAAAGATGACGGATAGGAACAATGACGCGCCGATAATCCCGGACTCGGTCGCGATGTCGAGATATTGGTCGTGGGCATATATGGGCTCACGGTAATCCGCCGTCGGCTTTACGGCGAGCGGATAATTACCAAGGCCGTACCCGAACGGTCGTTCGGCGATTCGCCGCACCGCCTCGGCATAGATTTCAAGTCGCCCCATATTCGATCCTTCCTCGGCCGAAAACGACGACCACGCACGCTCCCGAACGGGACCCGACGAAAGCGCCGCGGCGAGAACAAGGCATATGAACGATACCGGCACGATCGCACCTCTCTCCGAGTCCGATATGCGCCGAAAATATCGCGCAAACAGATACGCAAGTCCGAAACCGAGGCCCACGTACCCGCCGCGTGAGAATGTCAGCACGTCGGCAAAAAGTATCATTGCCGCAAGAATAGCATACATGACCCTCTTCCCGACATGATCGGCGTCTATCATCAAAATGAAGGAAAACGGCAGAGCGAGACCGAAGTAAAACGCCGCCATGTGGGGATCCGGAAAGAAGGCGCTTGCACGCAACACCGTCTGGCTCCCTATGCCGACGAGAAGGCTCGGGTATTGCGCGACAGCGGACGAAAAGGACGTTCCGAGAAAAAACGGGAGGATCGTTTCCGTCCAAAATCGGAACACGGTCGGCACCCCGAGGACGAATTGGGAAAAGAACTCGAGTACGCCCACAGCGGCAGATATCCCGGCCCCAGCGACGAACGCGCGCATGAGCCTCGCCGCGGAACGTTGATATTCGGAGAATATCGAAGAATACACTATGAATAACGGAAAATATCCGGCGATGAAAAACGCACGTCGAACGGCCCATATGCCGTTCTCCGCCCATGAAATCGAAAGCAGGGAGACGAATACAAACATCGAAAGAAGAACGGCTTCCCGCGAGACCGGAATCGTGAGCTTCCTTCGCGAAAGACCGACCGCGACGAATATCGCGAACAGTACGACGGAAAATACGCGCGAAAACGGCAAGTCAACCCCGGGAACCGGCGAAAGTGCCCACTGAAAGGGGAGCGAAAAGATAAATGCTTCCGTCAACAGCAGAAGGACATTCATATCTTGAGAAATCGGGAACGGACGATTCGAAACAGGATTCTCTCCCAGCGCGGACGGTGATACGCGAAATACCGGTCTTGAGAGTCGTGGTAGACCCGTTTCTTTTCCACATCGGAACGGAAACTGAACCCTCCGTCATGCCGGAAAACGATTGAGGGCAGGAGAACGGTTCGAAAGCCAGTTTTACGGGCACGGGCGCAGAGATCCATGTCCTCAAAATACAGAAAGAACCTCTCGTCGAAGCCGCCCAACATGTCAAACGTCTCGCGACGAACGAACATGGCTCCTCCACTCACCCATCCGACCGCGTTCGGACGTCGATACTCCCAGTGACGCTTCGAAAAACGGGGGGCGACGTTGTTACGAATCAGTCGAAAAAGGGACAGCGGTTGACCCGCGCTCCACGCCTCGATCAAACCCGTGTCCGAAACCAAACGAGCGCCGACGACACCCACCTCCTTATTCGTCTCAAAAAAACGCGAAACATAGTCGAAAGACCCGGAAACATACTCCGTATCAGGATTGAGAAAAGCCAGCACTTTACCATTCGCCAGAGCGGCGGCAACGTTCGCCGCGTTCGCAAACCCCCGATTTTCCGGCAGGAACACCGTCCGGACGTCAACCCGCCGACCGAGCTCCTTGATCCGAGTATCCTCCTCCGGATCATTATTTGCGATGATTATCTCCGTCGACCCGAGCGCGATTCCCGAATTTCTTACGGAACAAACAGCCCTCTCAAGCGGCTCGGCGCTTCGGTGATTTACGAAAATGAAGGAAAACTCAGGATGTTCTGAAATCTGCATAGGCCGAGGAAACAGGGAAGGCCTCCTTCTTTCCCCGAAGCTTATCGATACCGTTTTTGACCCGCCTCAGCACTATATAGAATGCCACCCAGGGACGCAACGCCAGAGGCGTATGCGACCTGAAAAATCGCAAGCCGGAAATGACCAGCCAGTAGGTCTTTTCCGGATTTTGCGAGCTTATTTCCGCATGGATGACCGTGGCTTTCGGAACCACGAGCCTTTCGACCCCTTTTCCGGCCGCCCGGACGGAATAATCGGCGTCCTCGTAATAAAGAAAGTACGCTTCATCGAAAAGACCGACTCTTTCGATTACCTTCCTCGGTATGAACAGGGCACATCCGGAAAGGTATCCCGTTGGATACGGATCGTTTGCCTTTATCGCATCAACCGATTTGACGTGCAGGGCTCGCATCCGGATATAGTCTATTCGTCCTCCGGCGAACCATTCGACGCCTTCCGGTGTAAGAATCCTGGGACTGAAGAGTTCGGGACTTTCAGACGACTGAGCCGCCAAAACAAGCTCCGAAAGGGCCTTTCGGTCGCACTCGGTGTCATTGTTCAGTATCCACACGTATTCCGCCCCTTTCGAAAGCGCGAATCGGATTCCGACGTTCATTCCCGCCGCGAAACCGATATTTTCCGGATTGAGAACGAAATGAGCCCGCGAAAAAAGATTTTTCGCCACCTCAAGAGAGCCGTCCCTTGACGCGTTATCAACGACGACTACCTCGAAATTGCCGTACGCGAGGGCAAAAACGGAACGAAGGCAGGCGGCGAGCCTGTCTCCCCCGTTCCAATTGAGGATGACCACGAATACTTTCGGAGAATCACTCATATCGACCATCATACCATCCCGATGAGCATCTTTCTAGAGCACCTCCTCTACAAACACCGCCTCTTTTTCCGACTGCTTCGAAAAAAGTCCGGCCACCTCGACGCTTGATACCGCTTTGAACAACCAAAGCGCGGCAACATACACGACGACCGAGAGAAAACCGGAGACAACGAACGGCAAGGGGCGCGTGAGCCACAACGCGCCACCCATTATGAATGCGGAAAGGACCACCCGACCGATCTTGTCGAACGAAGGACGATATCCCAGAAGCCGGTGCGCCAGAAACCCGGTAACGACGGAAACAAGAAATTCCGTCCCGAGCGACGTACCGGCAGCGCCCAGATAGGAAAATCTCGGTATAAGAAACGAGTTAGCGATGATATTCGCAACGGCGACGAACAAAAGGGTCTTCATCAGCTCTTTCTGATGATTCCCGACGATGAGAATCATGTTGAAAAAATTCCCGAAGAAAATGAAGGCAAGTGAGACGATAAGGAGTTCGAGTACGGGGACGGACTCCTGAAAGCCGCTTCCCGAGACGATCGGAATGATCTGCTTGGAAAAAAAGACTCCACCGAGAACGAGAGGGATCGCTATGATGGCGAATACTCGAAAGGTGGTATCGGCGATGTCCCGAAACCGGCTCCGATCGACGGAAAGGGCTTTTGATAAGAGTGGCAGAATCAATCCGGCAAGCAACGCGGGGAAAAAAGTAAGGTTTTCCATGACCTTGTACGCCACGCTGTACGTCCCTACGGCCGCACTGCCCTTCATAACCGAGAGGAGAATGGTGTCCATCTTGAAATAAAAGAACGTTATGAGAGCGCTTCCGCCAAGCGGGAGCGAATCATGCAGGAATCGTTTCCAGAACGGCACATCCGCCACGAAATGGAATTTTGCGAACTTTCTGCTGAGAAAAAAAGCGACCAGGGCATTGAACGAAAGGGAGATGAGAAGCGTGGACGCGATGCCGAGAAAGCCGAGCTTGAAGTACACGACACCGTACACGGCCGACACCTGAACGATCTTCCCGAGAAACTCCGTCATCGCGATGCGGTCCATCGCGATGTTTTTTTGGAAGATTCCGTTCAGAAATATCGAGAAGGTCGAAAAAACAATCGTTCCAGCGGCAATCCAGATGCCGATCTTGACCGGCAGCGAGTACGAGAAAAAAGGGAGAAGCAGCGGAACGAGAAGAAAAACGACAAGAGAGGAAGCTATCCTGAGGGAAGCCACCCTTCCAAGTATGCCGCTCTCGTCCGCCCCTTCACGGGAGATTTCGCGTGCCGTTATGGAGCCGATACCCAGATCGGCTACTGCGGAAAAAAAGGCGAAGTACGCTAGCACCGTCGCATAATCGCCAAAGCCCTCCTTCCCAAGGTACCCGGTGATAAGCCGTATTGAGACCAAGGAAAGAACCACGGTCGTCACGACCTTCATGATCGAATTGAAGACGATATTGTATGCTATTTTCCGTGTTGACATGATTTTTCGACGACTGCTCCCAAGCCCTGACATTGTACGGTTCGGCGGAGGAAAAGGCAAACGAAAATCCCACGCCGGCCGGTAGCGTGGGATAGGGAGGACTCTTCGATGCCTGCCGATCACGAAAAGACGGCCTTTGGCCTCACAACGACCTTCCGCTCCTCGCCTTTCCCGATGCTCCCCGTCTCGACCCGCTCATTCTCGGCAAGCACCGCATGAACGACCTTCCGTTCATATGGAAGCATCGGTCGCATAGCGACAGGACGACCTGTCGCGACCACCTCATGTGCCGCTTCTTCCGCATCGCGTCGCAGATGAGCCCGTTTTTCTTTCCAATAACGGTTCACGTCCACGGAAAAATCCGTGTGATCACCGAATTTTCGTCGTGCAATCATCTGGAGAAGATGTTGGAAGGAAAACAGGGCCACACCGTGCTGTCCGATGAGCATCTTGGAATCCTTCCGGTCGACAGTAATGGAAAACATGACCGTTTCCCGACCACCTTCCCTTCCGGCAAAAAAATCGACTTTCGCTTCGTTTATGCCCATTATCGCCAAAAGCTCGATGATCGTCTCCGACATCACGTTCTGAAACTCTTTTTCTGCCATACGGTTTCGATTATTCCTTATTCCCGTCGTTATTTTTCCGATCGAGTATATACCATTGCTGAACGATGGAAAAGACGGTGGAAACGAGCCAATAAAGAGATAGGGCCGAAGGGAACCTCACGCCGATAAACAGCGTCAGAATCGGCCCCATGTACAACATCTGCTTGTTCATGATGGTAGCGAAATCAGCCTCTTTTCCATCATCCTGTTTTTTTTCTGCGGGCTTGTCTTGGGACAGCATCTTCATCTGATAGAACTGGCCCAATGCCGCCAACACCGCGAAAAGAATGCTCGGCTTCTCAAGATCGGCGATACGGAAGAACTCGTGGGAAAGGGTGCCTGGGTCGGACACGAACGGGTATAGCAACGACGCGTCGACGCCGAATCCGGTCTCCGAAATCCGCATGATTACCTGATAAATCGCGATCAGGAAAACGATCTGCACGATAAGCGGCAGACAACCCATGACCGGATTCACCTTGTTCACCTTGTACAGCTCCATCATCGACTTCGACTGCTGCTCCTTGTCATCCTTGTATTTCTCCTGTATCGCCTTGATTTTCGGTTGGAGATCCTGAAGTTTTTTCTGCGACTCTATCTGCTGTTTGGAAAGCGACACGAACAGCAGTTTGATGACTATGGTCGCTACGACGATCGCGAGCCCGAAGTTCGCTATCGGAAAGAGATCGGCAAAAAAAATGATAAGGTTGTATACCGGCTGGTAGACGATGGTGGTGAATATCTCGTTCATACGTGTTTTCAGTTTCGGCGCGTTGAGGCGCAAATTGCATTTATAAGACCATCCAGGTCATGTCGGACTGCCCCCATTTCCAAATGTTCAGGCTTGCTTCTGAAGAATAGCACTATATGGGCATCCTCAGGAAATGACGAGGCTACCGGCGCCACCGCCTCAGAAAGTATCCTTCGGGCCCGGTTCCGCTCGACAGAGAGACGAAACATTTTTTTTGCCGATAAAAAGCCAAATTTCCGACCGGATTTTGCGGAAAAAACGATTCGGCATCCTACATTCCCGAAGAAAAAGGCCCTTCCGAAGCGAAAAGCCTTTTGAAACGACAGGGGGTTTTTCAGCCGAAGCGCGCTGGGCAACATAGCCGAGGCTAGACTGAGAGCTTTTTGCGTCCCTTCTGACGACGGCTGCGAAGAACGCTCCTTCCCCCGGCGGTGCTCATCCGCTCAAGGAAACCATGTCTCCGAGTCCGACGCCTGGTTTTCGGCTGATACGTACGCTTCATATTGGTGGAGGAAGAAATACTTAAAACGCACTCCCATGAGTCACTCACTAGGATATGACACCTTCGGACATATGTCAATTCCCACCCGAACCAAAGACTCATATCTACGACGTAGGAACCGCAACACCAGGAATCCGAAAACTACAAAATGGGCGATTCTTCAGTTTCGGTAACGTTTTATTGTTTTAAATATAGGATAATCTCAGGTTATCCACCGGATGTACACTGCGAGAGATGACCACTGTACGACCTGCGTGATATAATCGGATTTGTCACGTATGGAACATCAGGAACTCTGGAAATCGGTACTCGGTCAGATAGAGCTTTCGATATCGAAGGCTAATTTCGTGACGTGGTTTCAGGGAACGGCGATCGTCTCAGTCGAAGACGGTACCGCCATAATCAGCGTCCCAAACGGATTCGCAAAAGAATGGCTTGAAAACAAGTACAATCATACGATCATTCAGGCATTGCGAGGCTTCGATGAGACGATACGGTCCATACGATGCATCATTTCCGGCCCTCAACCGATCAAGAAATCGTTCGATGCGGTAGTACAACCCGGAAGTCAGGCGACCATGAAGCCTGATGTCCAAAGTCAGCAGCGCACGAATTCCAATACGCAGACCACTCGCCCCGCAGGCGGATTCATTCAAACGGCGCCGAAACAGGCCACCGCGATGTTCCATGAATCGAATCTCAATCCGCGTTATACTTTCGCGGACTATATCGTTGCCGAAAACAACGAACTCGCCAACGCGGCATGTGTAGCCGTCTCCAGGAACCTCGGACAGATTTACAACCCTCTCTTCATATACGGAGGAGTGGGGCTCGGTAAGACGCATCTCCTCCAGGCTCTCGGCAACGAGGTGAAACGTGAACATCCGGAGAAAAACATCAAATATATCACCTCGGAACGATTCACAAGCGAACTCGTGGACTCGATAAAGAACCAGAGAACGGACAAATTCAAGGAATACTATCAGCAGATGGACCTCCTTATCATCGACGACGTACAGTTTCTTTCCGGCAGGGAGAAGACGCAGAACGAATTCTTTCACATCTTTAACGCGCTTTACCAGATCAATAAGCAGATCGTCATCTCGAGCGATCGGCCGCCTAAGGCGATTCCGACGCTCGAAGACCGACTCCGATCAAGGTTCGAGGGCGGCATGATAACGGATATCAGCCAGCCGAACGAGGAAACACGACTGGCAATCCTTAGAAAAAAGGTTACGGAGAAAGGCATCTCCATAGAAGAGGACGCCCTCCGCTTCATAGCGGAGAATATCACGCAGAATATCAGGGAAATCGAAGGAGCATTGAATCGCGTGATCGCCTATTCGGAATTCTATAAGACAGCGCCATCGATTTCGCTCGTGGAAAAAGTGCTTTCCCAACTCATCATCCAAAACAAAAAGAATATTCAGACGAAAGACATCGTCGCCGCGGTCGAGAAACTGTATTCCGTCTCGGAAGAAGACCTCCTGAAAAAAGGACGCAAGAAGGGGATCTCGAATGCGCGACAAGTCGCCATGTATCTCATGCGCACGGAACTGAATATGCCTTTCTCCTCCATCGGTGACTTTTTCGGGGGCAGGGATCATACCACCGCTCTCCATGCATTTGAAAAAGTCAGTGGCGAGATCGAGAAGAACCTCCGGCTCAAAGGAGAGCTTTCCACCTTAAAGAACGAACTCTATCAATCGAACGGTGCATAAAGAGTGTATAAGTTCCATTTTTAACCGAATAGATGGTGGAAAAGTCGGGTACTTATCAACGTATGAAATGGGAGATGTAAGTTTTCCACAACAAGAAGCGACTCTCCGTATAAGTCGCGACAGATAGAGACAGACATATTTCAGCAACAGAAAAGCTAAAATCCGACCTATCCACATTTCCACCACGCTAATAATCATAATAGTATACATAATATATATAATACTATTCATTACAGCACCGAAGACCATGTCGACATCCGAATACTAATCAGCAGATCGAAATACCTATGAAAGTCACCTGTACTCAAGAAAATCTTTCCAAAGCCCTCTCTTTTTTAGAAAGAGCTACCGGAAAGCAGACTGCATTGCCTATCCTCAGCAATTTTCTAATCCGGGTTGAAAAGGGAAAACTGAAGCTCTCATCTACGAATCTTGAGATCGGCGTCACCACCTACGTGAACGCGAAGATAGAGGGTGCGGGGGAGATAGCTGCTCCCGTGAAAATCATTTCCAACTTCGTCGGTAATCTGCCGAGTGGTGAGGTTGTTGTCATAGACGTCCAAGGAAGCGCCATATCCCTTGAAAGCGGGGGATATGATATGAGGGTCAGGGGTCTGGATCCGAAGGATTTTCCGATCATACCGGAGAAAAAAGGGGAAACGTCGTTTCATCTTCCCGCACAGGCGTTGAAATCAGCTCTCCAGAGGATACTGCCATGCGTTTCAATGAATGAGAGTCGGCTTGAGCTGACAGGCGTCAATATGCTCTTCTTAGACGATGAGGTGCATATAGCCGCCACAGACAGCTTCAGACTCGCGGAACAGGTCCTGAGGCTTCCTGATGGTGCTTCCGGTGAAGGCTACGACTTGTTCCGGAGTCAGAATTCGTCGCTCATCCTGCCTCACATCACGATGCAGGAATTAGCCCGCATCATTTCGCCCGAAACCGAAACCGTCGCCGTGACCTTTGAGGAAAATCAGGTCTTCTTCGATATTGACGGCGTGTCGGTGGTTTCGCGTATTATCAATGGAAAATATCCCGACTACAAACAAATATTGCCGAAGGAGTTCGCGTATGCGGCGAAACTGTCCCGGGAGGAGTTGCTTCGGGCGGTCAGGATGGCGGGCGTATTCGCGTCGCAAATGAGCGGGGAGATGCTCGTTTCGGTATCTCCGGACAGCGGTGAGGTGCTGGTCGCGGCTCGATCGTCGGAGGTGGGGGAGAATCGGACGGTCATTCATGGTGAGATTTCCGGAGGTGAGCCTGTACAGATCCTTTTCAATCCTCGTTATGTCATCGATGGCTTGAATGCGATTTCCACGGATTCCGTCTATTTTCTCCTGAATTCGCCATCCTCGCCGGCCGGATTTCGAATGATAGGCTCCGATGGGGTTATTGACCAGGATTATCTCTATATCGCCATGCCGATCAGGAAATAGGGCACGAAATGATTTTTTATCTAGGAGAGATCATAAATCGAATCAGCGTATGCGGCGGATCGGTGACATGATGGTAATAATGCCTGTCGCTTCCGAAGCAAAGGCGAGGAAGACGGTTACAGCCGACGAAAAGACCGTGTTTTTTCTTGCTGAAAAGGCGGTTTCCGAGTTATACGGCGTTCGAGGTCGTGAAAACGTGACGCCGAGGTATTGGAAGAGTGGAAAGCTGTTCCTTTCCTGTCGGAGTCCGCTTTGGGCGAACGAGTTGTGGATTACCCGTGATGCCTTGCGTGGCCGCATCAATGACGAGCTTGGTTATGAGGGGGTGAAAGAGATCAAAACGTCGGAATAGGAACGAGAAACGGTACTTATGGCCGATTTCAAGACTTCGGGATCGCGCTCGGCACACTCGGAACGATAGGAATCGTTTCCGTTTCACCCTCGAGCGACCCCGGGTTATTATTGGCGGCATTCGTGGCGGCAACCCTGGGATCGGTATTGCTGATATCGACAGCGATTCCGGCGTTCCATACCACATGACGTTTGGTTCGCTCGCGCTTGTGGCGGGAGCGCTCGCGTTTGCGGAATACTCCAGATATGGAGGGGTGGATTGGATGTCGTTTCTGTATTTGCCGTCGGGACGGCTCTTTTCGTGTGGGTCGTCGTTGGGACCGTTTTCAAGCACTTCACAAGACATCGGGGAATGGCACACTCTATCCCTGCCGAGATTCTTACGGGATTATGCACTTTTATGTTCTGTTCCCGATTCGCATTCGACGACCTGGAATCATTTCTTATTGGTTCGGCCGCGTCGGTCGGATATCTCATCCATCTCGTTCTTGACGAGGTATATGCCGCGACTAATTTCAACGGGATCATATTCTCTCCGAGCCGATCTTTAGGGAGCGCCCTCAAGATGTTCTCGCATCCCTGTTCATGAATGTCGTCATGTATGGAACGATCGTCTTTCTCTGTGTAGTCAATCTTCTTCGGCTGCGAACACTCTTCATGTTTTTCGTGGGGCGTTTTGACTAGGCTGGGACCCGGTATCTCGGAACACCGAAGTGGGATCGATCCATCCCTTAAAAACGAACGCAACGAGGGTGCCGCGCGGATTTTCCGTGGGAAGAAAAACGGCCATGACCCGAAGTCATGACCGTTATTTGAAAAAATGACTTACCAACTGACCGATACGCTTTTCTCGCCACCAGCCTCGTTCCCATTCTTATCCTTGACGAGGGCTTGGATATGCACCGAAGAACCGTTCCTTTCGCTCGGAACCGTGTAGGAGGTTTCGAGAGAGTCGTTGCCCGTAGACGCGACCTCATTCCCGTCGACGAGAATTTTCAGTGAATCCACGCCGTAGGGCGCGTCGGCCTTTACCTGGATCGTTACGGACGGACCTGAACCGTCCGATGAGACCGAAACATCCGGTCGGTAGCTCGAAAAATCATTCTCTTTGCACTCGTCGGTCGGCGCGTCGGCGTTGACGTCACCCTTTCCTTTGTTTTTCTTGTACCAGTCCTTCACTCCTTCCTCCCACTTCTTGAATTGAGGATCGTTTTCCGGCTTTTCAGGCGCTTTGCCGAGAGGGTCGGAGCGATCGATATAGTAGAGGATGTCATGAACGTTCACGAAATCCTTCTTATCCGCCTTGCTGTTCGGACAATATTCGTTCGCGAGGCAGTACTTGTTGTTCTTGCCCGGAATCTCACAGACTTTCAGGTTTTCCTGCTTGTCGAGCTGTCCGTTTAGGAGTGGCTTCTTCATCCAATCCGCATCTTTGTTTTCGTCCCGAAACGTATTCACGTCGTACTCCGGAAATCTCTCAATCGCCTGGTTTTGAAGCGCATAATCCATGAATTTTCGAAAAATCGGAGCAGCGACGTTGATGCCGTCCGCGCCGGAGATCATCGCCGTGTTATCGTTGTTTCCCGCCCAGACTCCGACGGCGATCTGCGGGGTGAAACCGACGGTCCAGCCGTCACGAAATTCGTTCGTCGTTCCGGTCTTCGCAGCGACCGGACGATTATCGAACCGCAATGGGTTGTTTGTGCCGAAAACCGGGGCCCGATAATCGTTGGTCGACATGATGTGATCGAGCATGGCGACGTACTTTTCATCGACGACGCGCTCGCCGGCCGAATCCTTGAACTCTTCGAGTACATTTCCTTTCGCGTCCTCGATCTTGAGTATGGCCGTCTTGTCCCGACGAACACCGCCTTGTGCCAGTGTCGAATAGGCATTCACATGATCAAGGAGCGTGATTTCTCCTCCGCCGAGAACGAGCGACAATCCGTACCGGTTCTCATCCTGGAGACTCGTGATGCCGAGGCTTTTCGCGAAAGTGATTGCGTCCTTCACGCCGACGAGGTAAAGCGTCTTTACGGCAGGAATGTTGAGTGACTGCGCAAGTGTCTCCTTCATCGGCATCGGGCCGTTGAACTTCCCATTGTAATTCTGCGGCTTGTAATCCTTTCCCTCGTCCGTGCTGAAATTCGTTTCCGTGTCGTAGAGGATCGTCTCCGGGGTATAGCCTTTCGTGAACGCATCGAGATAGACATACGGCTTGAA
The DNA here is from genome assembly GCA_903854995.1 of Candidatus Moraniibacteriota bacterium. GTDB lineage: Bacteria > Patescibacteriota > Minisyncoccia > Moranbacterales > UBA1568 > JAAXTX01. Next base: position 39,741 of record CAINXS010000065.1, read on the forward strand.
GGACGAGCCCGGCTGCCGTTCCCGGATGGCCACGTTCACCTGGCCGTCGATCGCCTTATCGAAGTAGTCGCGCGAGCCGACCATGGCGAGTATCTGTCCCGTTTTCGGGTCCATAGCGACAAGAGAGGCATTCTCCGCCTTCCATTTCCGCTCGTTCTCTACCGCCTGATCGTGAACGATCCGCTGTGCCTCCTCCTGTTTGTCCCAGTCGAGTGTCGTATAGACCTTGAGACCCATCGACTCCACGGCACTCTCGCCGTATTTTTGTGAAAGATAGTCTTTTACGAACATGACGAAGTGGGGAGCCGCGATGATGTCTTTCTGCGTGGCTATTTTGTCGAGCGTTTTCTCCGCGATGGCGGCATCCGCTTCCTCTTGGGTGATATAACCGAGTTTCGCCATTTGTTGAAGGGCCTTTTCTTTGCGGACGATGAGTCGATCGACATGGGAGCCATACGGCGAATAGTAGGTCGGCGCGTTCGGAAGCGATGCGAGGACGGCCGATTCATCGAGCGAAAGATCTTTCGCGGGCTTTCCGAAAAATGTCTGTGCGGCCGCCTCGATCCCGTACGCGTTCGATCCGTAGGGAATCTCGTTCAGATACATGCCGAGAATCTCGTCCTTGCCGAATTTTTGCTCGATTTCAAGTGAGAGCAGGACCTCCTTCACCTTTCGGACAAGCGTTTTTTCGTTCGTCAGAAGCGAGTTTTTCACGAATTGCTGGGTTATGGTCGATCCTCCCTGGGCGGCGCCGCCCCGTACGACATCCTTGAAGACGGCACGGAGAATGGAGGACAGTTTGATGCCGTGGTGCGAATAGAAATCCTGATCTTCGAGGACTAGCGTCGCGACCTGGACGCTTTTCGGGATATCGGCAAACGCGACGATAGTCCTTTTTTCCTCGCCGTGAACGTCATAGAGCAGGTGTTCGCCGGATCGGTCGTAAATCTTCGTGGATTCCGGTATGACGCGAGAGTTGACTTTCCCAGGGCTCGGCAAATCCTTCGCGACCCATGCGAAGAGCGCAATCGCGATGATGAACACCGTTCCGGCGCCCCAAAGGGCGATACGCCCGAGGATTTTCGGCCATTCGCGCCTGTCAGCTTCGGACAATCTCCGCCACCTGCCGTCCGATGGCCGGAATCGGTCAAAAAGTCTTTTCATAAGCAAAAATCAGCTTTTGTAGGCTGATTTTACCACGGAACGCCAGAAAATTCCAGAGAGTGACAGTGGGTCAATTCATAGGAAACAGGTGATGGATGATTTTTTTCGCGACGTTGATGCCGGTAACCTTTTCGAACCCCGTGAACTGGGCGGACGTATTTACCTCGACGGCGAGAAAACCGTTATCACTCCTTATGAAGTCGATGCCTGCATAGAGAAGGTTTCCTTCCCGCATTATCTTTTTTGCCAACTCGTCCAATTCAGGTATCCGAGAGGCCATTTCAGCTATACCGCCGAGTGAAATATTCGATTTGAAACCGCTAGTTGCGGTACGTCGCATCGTGCCGAGTACCTCGTTGCCAAGACAGAGAACCCTGAAATCCTCTCCAGCAGCTTCCGACACGTATCTCTGAACGATGAAATCCGTATTCGATACTTTCCGGACGCCGTCCCTGTTGGTGATACTTCCCATGCATTCAAGATATCGGAGGAGCTCTTCCGTGGAGTGTACGCATTCCACGTACTTTCCCTGTGATCCTTGTCTTTTCTTCACGATGAGCGGAAATCCGCCGAGACGCTGGATGGCATCATGAAGCGACTTCATCGAGCTGACGAGATACGTTTCCGGTGTCTGTATGCCCTTCCTTAAGAAGAAGGCGTTTCCCTGGAGCTTGTCGGAAAAGCGCATGGATGAGACGGAAGGCCATATGTCGAAGCCTTCGGCTTCCAAGAATGATTCCAACGCATGATTGATGCCCGCGTTCGAAATCGCCCAGAAGACGTCGGTAGGTCGGAAGATCAGCCGTTTTCCGTCCAGAATGATTCCGTCGTTCCCAACGAGTGTCCGATAGGAATGCACGGGCAGTATCTCGATACCGGCTTTGAGACACTCTTCCGTGAGTCGTACGTACCGGTGCTCGTTTTCCGACTCATAAAACAGCACGAGCCGTTTCGATTTGGATTTATCGTGCATACTTCGCTTTGAAATATTTTTTCACCCAACGCAGGGTTTTTACATGGTCGTCCCCGCAAATGACGACGACGACATCTCCGGGACCGGATTTTTCGGAGGACCGGCGTATGGCGCGCTCTTCCACGAGAATCCTTTCGACGTTTTCGCGCGGCATATTTTCCAGGATACCGTTCTCGAAGAGCGCCGATACTTCTCCGATTTCCCGGACAATCGACGTATTCTTTCCGACGAACCTTCCTCTGGTCACCCCGTCGATCTTGTCGTACACGATGAGACGGTCGAACGACCGCGCGATATCCCGACCCGTTTCCCGGATCATCGCATCTGTCCGGTCAGGCGCGAGTCTGACGACGCCGATGAGACGATTCGTCTTCAGCGAGTTTCCGAGCTCGGCTATCGCAAGGAGCGAACGCTTCTCATGTGCATAGTCGATGAGAATCGTGACGCCCTCATCATTTCTGAGAAGGGTCAGTCTTCCTCCTTCTCGGTCCGGTACGTAGCGACGTAAGATGCCGGCGATCCTTCGTGAGCTGACGTCTGTTCCGATTGCGTGCAGACCGGCAACGATGAACATCAGGTTAAAGAGCGATGGCTTGAATGTCCCGCCGAACGTCCAGGGAATATCCCTTACGTCGACGACCTTCGTGGTCGTTTCCGCAGTTCTGATAATAACGGCATCGTGCTTGGTGGTGACCAGGGAGCCTCCCTCTCGGATGTGCCGTTCCACGTCAAAAGAGGAGAAGTCGAATCCTACCGGAAGTAGACGGATGCCTTTGTCTGCTGGGAGCGCTTTGAGTTGCTCACAGACGAGCGGATCGTCCGCATTGAAAACTGCGGTACCATGTTCGCCGATCTGCCTGAATATGAACGACTTTGCCGCCGCGAGATCTTCGCGCGTCTTCAGTCTTCCAATGCCCAGATGATCCTCGAACACGTTCGTGAATATGCCGACGGAATGAGATCCGTATCCGAGTCCATGGACACCGTTCGAGCCGAGCGCCGTTTCCAAGACAGCGGTGAAGTCCGGGTAATAGGGTTTCATCGTGATAAGAAATTTTCCCGGACAGACTGTCGGTGCCTTGTTGAAGAGATTCCTGCTGTCCTGAAGGGTGCTCTTTCGTCTCTCGTTTACGTAATGTCCGTCGGTATCGACCCTCAGCGTCCTCATCCCGAGCGAATGCAGAACGAACGCTATTCCTCGGGTCACCGTTGTTTTTCCCTTGGTTCCAGTAATCGAGAGTATGTTCATAAGGATTTCACTTCTTGAAAATATCGTAGAGGATGTCTCGAATCACGCGTCTCGCATCCCCGGCTCCCGGTTCGTAGTGGATACTGAGGCTCGGCCGGCTGTTGATTTCGAGGAAGAGAATCTTCTGGGAGTCCGGCGACTTCGAGATGTCTTCACATATCAGGTCTATTCCACCGAGCCTGAGATTGACGGCTCGTGCCGCCTGCGCGGCCAGTGCCACGATACCCTCGTGCACCGCATCGGTGCAGTCTCGTGAGGACCCTCCTTCGGCAAGACAGGAGTTTTCCTGGAGCAGCACCTGTTCACCGTCCTGTGGAACGGATGTCGGCGAAAAACCTCGCTTTTCAAGCGTTTCAAGCACTTTCTCGTTGATAATGATCGTATTTCCGAAGTCGGCATTCCGGGCTTCTACAAGCGCAAGGACGGTGTCGACCCCGTTCCCGAGAATTTTCGGAGGAATCATTTCCAATGCCCCGATGATATGATCGCCCAAGACGAGGAGTCGGTATTCTCGTCCGAATGCCATTTCCTGGACGATGAATCCGCCATGAAACCTTTCGGAAACGGCGCGGAGTTCTTCCAGAGAACGGATATTGGTATGGATATTTCGGCTTTTCGATCCGCCGGATTCCTTGACGACCACCGGAAAATGGAAATCCGTCCGCTTGTCGGTTTTGAATTCGTTCGTGTTCCTGAAGTAGCGTCCGTGCGGGAAAGGGATATGGTCCCGCTCCCATAAAAGATGGGTAAGCTCCTTCGATTTCGAAAGCTTGACACTTTCGGATTTCGGATTCTCCGCGAGATGAAACGTCTCCATTATCCTGATGGTCACGGAGCCATCAGAAATTTCCAACAGTTCCTTCTCGCGGGAAACGATATCTACGGACAGTCCGATTCCGACCGCCTCCCGCATGATGAGGTCGGCGTTCTTGTTGAGCTTTTTCATAGTGTCGGCTTGTTCACGTCGATAAGGAATTTCTTGAGATTCCATCGCCCGATGATGACAGGGTATTTCAGATTCGATCGGTCGACCACCGAGACTTTCGACGGGACCTCTATGCCGTCCATGATAAAACTTAACCGGACTTTCGGGCGAAGGGAAATCCCGTTGGACGAGTAGATGAAAGCGATGTCCTCGAGATCATCGTGCTTTCCGACGTATTCTTTCCTGAGACGCTCTTCCATCTCTCTGGCCCCCGCCCGTTCCTCGGGGACAAGACGTTCGATGGTTTCAAAATAATCGAGCACGTCGCCGAATCCGAGTTGGCAGGCAAGGTCGGTGTCTATCGATGTGGAATCAGCCCCGGTGTCGATTTTCGCGTTCACGACGATTTCTTTCCCATCCTTCCCGATAAGCTTTACCTTTTCTACGGACCCGATGACACGCTTTCCGGAGAGCTCCTCGATTTCCTCCTCGATCTCTCCGCCGAAGAGGTTCTTCCCGAGGAGGATGCCTCGCTCGGTCGTCTTCACCTTGAGGCCCTTCACCCTATCCAGCCGACCCTTGAGTCCCGTGAGATTGGCGATCTGTATGGAGAGGCCAGGACGGGCGTTGAGTTCGAGAAGCACCGGGCCGCGATCGCGATCGATGGCGATATCCGCCCCGAGAAAGCCGAGTCCGGAAACGGATTGTGACTCGACCGCTATCCGCAGAATCTCGTTCCAGTAGGGGATCCGGATTCCGGAGAGAGCGAGCCGTGTTTTCGGAACGTATTCGATGATGAACGATTTTCCAACGACGGCACTCGTCGTGGTTCCGGTCGCGAGGTCGATGCCGAGTCCTATCGCGCCCTGTTGCAGGTTCGCCTTGCCGTCGGATTCCCGTGTGGGGAGACGGAGCATGGCCATGACGGGAACCTTGTTAAAAACGATGACGCGGATGTCGGGGATTCCCTTGTATGCGTACGGCTTGAACAGCTTGAGCAGCTTCAGACGTTCCTCGAAGAACGCGATATCCGGCGTGTTCGTAAGCGAATACGATCCGTCGAGAATGTTGCGAATGTGCGCCTTGAGATCGTCGACGGTCACGACGGACCCGTTCGCCTTGACCCAGGCGTCGGTTCGACCGCGCCTCCGTCCGTAAACGATGAGTATACCTTCTCCGCCGAAGCCCCGATTCGGTTTGAGCGCGAAGCTTCCCGGTAGCGAATCCCAGTCGAAGGTATCGAGCTCCGCATGGTTTCTGATGCGCGCGACAAGGCCCGGAACGGGAAGTCCGTTCTTTCGGAGCAACCGTTTCGCGAGAAGTTTGTTGTCGGCGAACTCTCGGCTGCGGCGCCGGTTCAACGGACGCACGTAGTCGAGATTTCGTGCGTTCATGCCGAGGACCTCGCGGCTGTTTCGAAGCAGTTCGAACATACGACTATTTCTGTCTCAAAACGTTCAGGAACCGCACGTACTCCGTCAGTCGAAGCCCGGTCCACTTGCCAAGAAGCACGTTGAGCGGAATCGTGAGTAGGACGGTCCACGGATAGGCGAGGATGAACAACACGAACGACGGCCATGAGATGAGCGCGTACCCGACCAGGGAGATGCCGAGCGTCTCGGCGGCCAAGAGAAGTGCGGCGTGAGTTCCCTTTTCAAGCTGTAAGGCGACGAATTTCTCGGTGATCGTGATCATGATGAGTAACGGGAATATCGACACGCCTGCCAGGCCGGTCCGGTGATATGCGCCTCCGATGACGAGAATGCCGAGCATGGAGAACGAGATGACCGAGAGCGTTATGGCCACACGAGGGAGATACAGCAGACGAAAACGACGAAGGACGTACCGGGTCACCATTCCGATAACGATGACGCTCGCAAAAATCGCGATGCCGTATTTGAGGCCGTTCGGATCGAAGGCGAGGAGGGCGAACGTGATTATGGAGGGCGTATATATGCCGAACGCTTTTATGCCGACGACCTGTCGGAAAAATGACGCGAGTGTCGCGACGACTGGCAGAAGCAGAAGAAGCGCCATCGTCTGCGCCGGAACGTTCTGGTCGACGATGAATTGCGTGATCGGGCTGAATTCCATAGTGGCGATGTTACAATGATTCGTATCTTGGTATCTCCGTCGGGACGCGATATCGTGACGACTTCTGCCTATCGCTTTCCGTACACGCTCCGCGCCTTTCGGGAGAATGCGTGACATACCGCCACCGCGATCGCGTCGGCTGTATCGTCCGGTTTCGGAATCTCCGGGAGTCGGAGAATATTCTTTGTCATCATCTGTACCTGGCGCTTGTCCGCGGAGCCGTAGCCCGTGACCGACTGTTTGACTTGATTCGGAGTATAACCAGCGATAATAACACCGAAGCGTCTCAATGTCAAGAGGATAACTCCGCGTGCCTGGGCGACTGAAATGGCGGTTTTTGCGTTCGTGGAGAAGAAGAGTTCTTCGACGGATGCTTCTTGTGGTTCATGGATGCGGAGTACCGACTCGAGTTCGTCCGCGAGCGCGCAGAGTCGGTCCGCCGGATCGAGGCCTTTCTCCGTGGCGATATGCCCGTAGGCGATGGGCGTAAGGTTCCCGCCGTTTTCTTCGATGATGCTCCAGCCGATGATTGCCGTTCCGGGATCGATGCCGATGATTCTCATATATCAGTCGACAGTTAACAGATAACGATCGATCCGCCGCGTATTATGCGTATACCGCAATGGGATGATCCAGAGTTCCTGTTCACTGCTGACTGTCGAGATTGTCCCAGACGGTTTGGACATCCTGGTGGTCTTCGAGCGCTTCCAGAAGCCTGTCGAATTCCGCCGCGCTCCCGGCAGGTAATGATGTTTTCTGAGTCGGAAGGTAGGACAGTCCCGCGGAGAGGACCTCGAAGCCGTTACGTTCGAGAGACTCTTTCACCGATTGGAGATCCTCCTGTCGGGAATAGACGTACAGCGTATCCGCATCGCGGGTGACGTCCTCGGCGCCGGCCTCTATGGCGGACAACTCCGCCTCGTCCGGATCGCGCTGTCCGAGCGAGCAGGATATCTCACCGACCGGCCGGAACAGGTATGCCACCGAGCCTTCGGGAACGATCTTGCCGCCGTTCTTCGTAAGCAGGGTACGGATCTCTCCGAACGTGCGATTCCGATTGTCGGTCGCCGTGCCGATCAACAGCGCCACCTGTCCCGGTCCATAGGCCTCGTACACGAGCTCCTCGAACAGCGCTCCGTCCTTCAACTCACCCGTTCCGCGTTTGATAGCCTTCTCGATGCGGTCTTTCGGCATATTCGCGGCGCGTGCCGTGTCGATGGCGAGACGGAGACGGAAGTTCATATCGGGGTCGCCGCCATGGCGGGCAGCTATGGTGACCATGTTTCCGAGCTTCGTGAAAACGGACGCCCGCTTCGCGTCCGTCAGCGCTTTCTTATGGCGGATACCGGCCCAGTGGGAATGTCCCGACATACTCGATCGATAATCAACGATAGACAATCCAGTATAACGCGATCCTTCGGTGAGTTCAAGCTGCCGGAGCGTCCGATTCCGGGGTGGTTCCGGCATGTCTCCGCCCACGTTCGGCGAGCTTCATGATCGTGTCTTTCACTCCGACGGGATTCGGAATGTTGTGAAAAATGAACCGGGGACTCTCACCGGCTGTCTGTACGAGAACATCGCCGAAATCGAGTATGCTCGGCAGTATGCCGTTCACCTCGCTTGTCACGTCCTGGATCGTGTGGAAACGGAGTTCGCTCACCCTGCGTGTGAAGAGATCTTTCTGTTCGATATTCACGATGCGTTCGTTCGTGATGATCCAGACATCGAAATATACGTCGATCCAGATAAGAAAAAGGGATACCCAGAGGAACAGCAGGAAAGAGTTTTGCAGAAAAAAGAAGAACGACACATTCGGACTCTCCGTGATTCCCGGGAACAGGCCGGGAAGGATGAGGAATCCTCCGAGCAGTATGACCGATAGGAACACGGATAGGAACAGGTGCGAGAAAATGTCGAACCAATGCCGATGATACACCGCGATCACCCGCTCCTCCTCGTGCTTGCCCGGAAAACGGACGAAGGAAAGATTTCTCATATGTTTAGAAGCCGGAGTAGGTTGAAGGGAACGAGGAGAACGAACTTGAACTCTTCAGCAAGGCGGTCCAATCGATGCGGAAGAACGTTATGGCGTTCGTGGCGAGGAAGAACAGGAACACGGTCGCGAAAACGAACACGGTCGCGAACGCGGCCCCTTTGGACAGCGAATAGCGAAGGATGTGGTAACAGACGTACATGCCTACCGTCGTTAATCCGAGAAAGAGTATGAGATACAGGAGATTGATGATGCCGATCATAGGAGTTTTGTTTGTTGATCTTCGGGAACAGGGAGTCCGACATGGAGGAAGCCGTCCGGCGTCACGACGCGCCCCCGCGGGGTGCGGACCAGAAAACCGAGCTGTATGAGATAGGGTTCGTAGACGTCTTCTATGGTTTCCGTTTCTTCGCCGGTGACTGCCGCGATCGCCTGGATGCCGGCGGGGCCGCCTTTGAATTTTTTCGCGATGGCGGTGATGATGTTCCGATCCGTCGGCTCGAGCCCGATCTCGTCGACCTCGAAGAGCGAGAGCGCCTCGCGAGCGACGTCTCTGGATACGTTGTCCCGGCCATGGATCTCTGCGAAATCGCGAACCCGTTTGAGAAGGCGGTTCGCTACCCGTGGAGTCTGACGGCTTGCCGCGGCGATGGCGTCCGCGCCGCCATCGTCGATCGGAACGCCGAGAATCCGCGCGGAGCGTGTGATTATTTTCCGCATCTCGTCATGCTCATAGAACTCAAGCCGGTTTGTCGAGCCGAAACGGTTCCGAAGCGGATTCGATATGGACCCGAGTCGGGTTGTCGCCCCGACGAGGGTGAATCTCGGGAGATCGAGTTGGATCGTCCGCGCCGACGGACCCTTCCCGATGATGATGTCCAGCTTGTAATCCTCCATGGCCGGATACAGGACCTCTTCGATGGTCTTGTTCAGTCGATGGATCTCGTCAATAAAGAGAACGTCACCTTCTTCCAGGTTCGTCAATATTGATCCCAGGTCCCCGACCCGTTCGATGGCCGGCCCCGAAGTGATGCGGATATTGACGCCCATCTCTTTGGCGATGATGTTTGCGAGCGTGGTTTTTCCGAGTCCCGCAGGCCCGTACAGCAGGACGTGGTCGACGCTTTCCTTGCGTCTCTTCGCGGCCTCGATGAATATCCCGAGGTTTCTTTTTATCTTTTCCTGTCCCACATACTCACCGAAAGAGGCCGGCCGCAGGGTGGTTTCGAGCACGACGTCATCCGACTCGATCTTTTCTGGAGCGGTAAGCATGTGGTTCGGTCTTTGATGGCTTGCCGGAGCGGCTCTTCGGTGATTCTGACTAATTCTAGCACTTCTTGACAGGAATACAAACCTATGCTAGGATGGAAGGTCCCGCTGAAAAAACGGACGACATTTGAAGGCGCATTCACCTGCAGGCAAATTGGGGATTTCTATCTTTTATCCTCAAGACAGGGGGCTTACCCTCGCGCTTACCGTTTCTCACGGATTCCGTCGGAAACGGCAAGCGCGAGATGTCCAGACATGGGTTGGGTGGTTTCGGCTGCGCTCCTCCTCGACACTGTCCCTTCCCGAGATGTCCTTGACGTCTCGGATTGCCTGCAGCTGAATGATCCTCCAATCGGAGACTCCCGTCATCGGAGTCTTTTCTTATATCCGAAAGCGGAGTATCATGGAGCCTCATCCAAAGGAAAAGACCATGAGTTACAGCGAGAAAAACCGTGCGGTCCGTGCTTCAAACAATGAGTCACAAGGAGTCGTGGTCCGTCGGTCGTCCGCCGGGCTGGGACTGTTCGCCGCGAAGGATTTCGCCAAAGGGGAGACGGTTATCGAGTACGTGGGGAATAGGATAGCCGCTTCGGAAGCTGAGAGTCGACCGAACCGATACCTTTTTCGGGTGAGCGCGAAGCAAGATATCGACGGCAGCCCCCGGTGGAATACCGCAAGATACGCGAACCATTCCTGCAAACCGAATTGCGAAGCCGAGAACCGTCGCGGGAGGATATATCTGGTGACGCGTCGAAAGGTGAGCGCCGGCGAGGAAATATGTTATGACTACGGGCGCGAATACGTCGACGAGTTCATTCGTCCTTCGGGTTGCCGTTGTAGGAAATGCATCGACATGAAAAAAGACCCCGCCTGACGCCGGAGCCTTTTTTCGTTCCCTCGTGCTATTCGTCGGTGACGCGTCGCACCTCTTCGATCGTGGTTCGGCCTTCAAAAACGGCCAGGAGACCGTCAGCGGAGAGTGGAAGCATGCCGTTTTTCAACGCCGTGTCCTCTATCTCCGACGTCAACGCGTTTTCGGAGATGAGTTTCTCGATGTCCCTGTCTTTTTCCAGGACTTCCGAGAGTACGATCTGTCCCGAATAGCCGACCCCGTTACATTCCGGACATCCGACTGCGCGATAGACCATATCGGTACGGAGCGTATCGGGATGCAGCTCCTCCGGAATCATCGCGCTGATGCGACGGATCATTTTCGCCTCGTCAGCGGTCGGGTGGTCCTCCTTCCTGCAGTGCGGGCACAGTTTCCGTACGAGCCTTTGCGAAATGAGGCAGTTTGCGGCGTTCGCGAGGTCGTCGGTCGATATGCCCATCCCGAGAATGCGGGCAATCGCACCGGCCGCACTGTTCGCATGGACCGTCGAAAGCACAAGGTGTCCGGTAACGGCCGCCTGCACGGCTATTTTTGCCGTCTCTTCGTCCCGAATCTCACCGAGCATGAGGATGTCCGGGTTTTGTCGGAGCAGCACCGAAAGCGCTTCCGGGAACGAGTATCCCTCTTCCGCATTCACCTGCGTCTGCAGGATTCCGGGAAGCCGGTATTCGATCGGATCCTCGACCGTGATGATCTTCACTTCGGGCGTGTTGAGTTTCGCGAGCATGCTATACAGAGTGGTCGTTTTCCCGGATCCGGTCGGTCCGACGTTCACGATGATCCCGTTCGGCCGTTTGATGGCCGCCTCGATGCGTTCGAGGTTCTCCTTCCGGAAGTCGAGTGCGTCGAGAGAAAGTTCGACTTCCGATCCGCCGAGGACGCGCATGACGGCCGTTTCGCCGTATCCGCCAAGAATGATCGAGAGGCGGACATCCGTGCGTCCCGCTTTGACGGTATCGAACGGCGTAAGGACGGAAAGCGAGAAGCGCCCGTCGACGACGCCGGAGCGTTCACCCGTCTTCAGGCCGCTCCACAACTTGATTTCGCCAAGTACGGAAGGATAGGTATTTTTCGGAAATGACAGGACGGTCTGCAGTATGCCATCTATCCGGAACCTGACGAGGATGGTATCGTCCGTCGGTTCGAAATGGACGTCCCCGGCGTGCAGCAGAAGCGCGGCGGCGAAGATCGCGCGGAGAAGGGCGTTCTCGTCGAGCGTCGCCGCATAAGTACGGAAATCCTCAAACGAAGAAAGGTGCTCTTTCGCTTCCGAAAGAGATGATGCCGAAATGACCGACGCACGCGAAAGCAGACTCGGCATAAGGTCCTCGTATATCTCCTGGAGCGTGTCCCTTTTCCCCGTTGCTCGCCACACCTCCTCGAGCGTCGTTATTCCGCGAAGGGCCTTGACCATGCCGTCCTGGATCATCGTCACCATGCCGTCCTCGACCGCGGCCCGCGTGATTTCACGCTCGGTTCCAAGATTCAAGATGAGCTCCTCGATCGACTTCGTTATCGTGAACGCCTCGAAGATGCCGATCCGTCCGCGGTATCCCGTGAGTCCGCACTTCTGACAGCCGACCGATTTCCACAATTTCTTCGTTTCGTGCGGAATGGAAATCTTCGCTTTGGGAGAGATGATGGAGAGAATCTGCTCGATGCCGTCAAGCGTCTCTTTCGCCGGCTCATACGATTCCTTGCAGTCGTCGCAGAGAACGCGCACGAGGCGCTGTCCGATGATAATGTTCGTCGCCGAGGCGATGAGCGACGGCTTCACTCCGAGTTCGACGAAACGGCCTACGGCGCCCGGAGCGGTGTTTGCGTGGATGGTCGAGAACAGGAGGTGACCGGTGAGCGCCGCGTTCACGGCGACCTCGGCGGTCTCTTCGTCGCGGATTTCGCCGACGAGGATGACGTCAGGGTCCTGTCGGACGATGGCTCGGAGCGCGGCGGCGAACGTATAGGAACGGTCCTTGGAGACCTCGGTCTGCACGATTCCGGGGAGTTGGTATTCCACCGGGTCCTCGACAGTGATGATCTTCACCTCCGACTTGTTGATGGAGTGCAACAGGCTATAGAGCGTGGTCGTTTTTCCTGAACCCGTCGGGCCTGTGTTCAGGATCATGCCATGCGGGAGATTGATCGCGTGACGTACTTTTTCGAGGGTTTCCCCTTCGAGGCCGAGTGTCGGCATATCGAGCAGGACGCTTTCCGCGTTCAGGATCCGGATGTTTATGCTTTCCCCATGATTGCCCGGGATGACACTTGCCCGGAGATCCGTCTTTTTGCCGTCGACCGTCATTTCAAAATGCCCGTCCTGGGAGCGGTCGCGGATGTTGATCTTCATTTTCGCAAGCATCTTGACCCGCGAGAGCGTAAGCCGATAGATGTCTTTGGGGATGTTGCCGACGTCCTGAAGGACGCCGTCGATCCGATACCGGAGTCGGACGGAGTCGGCCTCGGGTTCGATATGGATGTCACTCGCGCGGAGTTTGTTCGCGCCGGCAAGAATGATTTCGACCGTCTGCGATATGGAGACTGTCGTGGCATTTTTCAGGCTGAGCAGCTCGTCGAAATTCTCCTCGAATTTCCGAAGGTCCTCTCCCGAGAGCGAGATCCGCAGCAGGTCGAGGCTTCGCAGGATCGGTGCGGACTTGTACGTCCCCCAGACCTTTTCGAGTGATTGAGTGGAAACGACGAACGGTTCGATGGACCATCTGTTTGTTTTGGCGAACTCGGTGACGTATGCCTCGGCCTCGACATTTTCGGGGTCCGCGAAAGCCACCCGGATGGTATCGCCCGTCTTGTCGAACGCGGCGATTCCGAGCCTTCGGGCGTCTTCTTCGGCGATGAGGGTCACGTCCTCGGAATTGGCGGGAAAGATATGAAGATCGAGATAGGGAAGGCCGAGCGCCGACGCTCGCCGCGCCGCCTCCTGCTCCATCGATTCTCCCTGGAGCTCCTGGAGCAGCTTCGCGGTCTTGGCCGCCTTGCTGTCCTTCCAGCCCTGCCCGGACTTCTGGATGACGTGGACCATATCGTTTTTCGTTTATTTCGTGTGGGAACCGGCAGTGTCCATAAATGCAAAGTTCCGCTTTCACACACCTGTTCACGGTACTATTGTACCGGAAAAGGGGTGAAAGCGGAACGGGTTTCTTGAAAGTCACGCAGAGGGGGATTTCTGCCGGCGCTTCGTCGGTGTGAGCACCTCCAGCACGGCATTAAAGAACAGCTGTCCGTAGTCGGGTGGCTTCGGCATCCTCAGGCTGCGGCGTTCCAAGATGTCTTCCTTCGGTATTTCCTCGAAAAACTTCGGAACCTGCTCAAAAAAAGCGCTGAGCTTGCTTTCCAGCCATACTCCTGCATGTCGGATGTTGATTTTTTCGTCGCCGATGATGACAAGCGCCTCGTCAAGGAAATCAATGTCTTTCAACATTCTCAAGACGTCGCCGGCGTCGTCCGAGCCCTTTGGACATGGTATCAAGACCAGTGCAAAGCTCTTGTTTTCATCCGGAAAAAGCTGTTCGCCTGGAACCGCGATCCAGGATTTCTGATTGACTGTAACCCGAAGGAATTTTCTGAAAACGAATTCGGAAGTTGTTTCGGTCTTGGAGCCGAAATTGATCCTGAACGACTTATGCCCCAGTCCAACTTCGCTTTTACTTGGGGTTTTCCTCTCCTCCCTCCTTTTTAGTAACTGGTAGGTCGTTCTGACGAGGTTTTTTCCGGGAATAGAAAATGCTTGGAATGTGTGACGGTTCATGGGGCGGATTTGTTAAGGTGTTTCTTCGAATGCAAAAAAGCCTGTGTGCAGGCTTTGTTTCAAGGGTAGGGGAAGTCGGTTGTTCGGTCAAGGTTTAGTGGATGATCAGCCCGCCTCCGACGCACGTCGTATCGTGTCGAGCAATCCAGCCTCGGCATCCGCGCCGGTCGGGTACGGCAGCGCAAAGGACAGCATGTCGCCCCGGAGATTCGCACCGGGAATACGTGCCGCGAGGGCGGTGGCGATGGCGGTCTCGGACGTGCGGACGACGATTGCCGAAACAGCCGGCGTTTCCGGATAGATGGCGGCGAACAGCGTCCCGGACGAGAAGTTTGCCCGGACCTTGTCGAGGATTTCCGGGAGGTCTTCCGGACGGGTTCGGCTCTGGATGAAATCATCGAGTGAAAGCGTGGCATAGGCGAGGCGGAGGCCTTCGTCCCACTTCAGGGCGGACATGAACCGGCCCCACAACTTGAGGACGCCGAACGGCTGGGTCTTGTAGAGCGCCAGGACGATCTTCTCGCGGTCCGCGCCGAGCTCAATGAGGCGGGAAGCTGCCTGGAGCGCTTTCGGGGTCGTGTTTTTTCTCTGAAAACTGTCGGTCGCGGCGATAATGCCGGTCAGGAGGCTTTCGGCTACCGAGTCGCTGATCCGAGTCGGATCTACGGAGAGCAGCGATTCGAAAAGGATTTCGGAAACCGAGGACGCGGTCATGTCTACGAGATTCACCTGCCCGAAACGCTCGTTTCCGGCGGACGTATCGATATCCGCAATCGGAATCTCATAAAAAATATCCGGGTTTTCGACATATATCGACCCAAGCGATTCCTTGTCGGCCGACCCGATCACGAACGCGACGTCATATTGGAGTCTGGCGGGGATGAACGAAAAATCTCGTGGATCGATGGTGCCGCGCTCCGGTGTGATATGGATGCGGAATTCGTTTCCGTCCTGCTCACTTCGTATGCCGAGGATGCGGTTTCGGTCCGTATTGAACGACAGGACGAACTCTCGGGTTCCGGAGAGCGAATCCAAGACGTCGGCCGGCAGGCCGAGGAATGCGAGCTCTTGGATATGTGCGGACAAGCCTTCTCCGACGACGGTCGCGGCTTTTCCGGATGCCGAGATGAATCGTTCGAGGGCGAGTGCGGACGCAAGCGCGTCTTTCGACGGATGGGCTGGAAGAAGAATGAGCGGGTGTTCGCTCTTTCGTACGAGTTCGGCAAACTGTTCGACCGGGGAGAGGGACATAGGCGGGGGAGTAAGTCAGAGAGGGTGCGTCGTATTCTCGCAGAGCTTCCGGGAGTCGGTCTGTCCATGTGCCGGAATACGCCTGTGAAGGGGTAAAATAGCAGGGAAAAACAGTCATGTCAAATGTCCGTGCCCGGTTGGAAGTCGAAAGCGAAAAGTGAAAAGCGCGTCGCGAAAAACGCACGCCTGACTGAGCCGTCGAAAGTCTTGTTCACGCGGGCTCGACGAGGTCGCACTTCAGGCGATCACGATGACAGGAGCGGAAATATAGGCTATGCTGCGGGAAATGACCAATAGCGCCGACGTATGGACATCATTTCGCATTCCGAGGAAGAGACGAAAATAATCGCGCGTGATTTCGCGAAAAAGATACCTGCCGCGAGCGTCGTCGCGCTTCACGGCGATCTCGGCGCCGGAAAAACGTCGTTCTCGGCTGGTGTTTTGGCAGCCCTCGGCGCCGTTGGGCCTTTCCAAAGCCCCACGTTCGTCATCATGCACCGCTATGACCTGGCAACCCCTTCCGCACAGGGAATCCGGCGCGTGTATCATATCGACGCGTACCGCATCGACGATCCGGACGACCTCGTCCGGCTCGGTTTCGAGGAGTGGACTTCTGATTCGGAAGGGCTGGTGCTTATCGAATGGCCCGAGCGTGTCGAGTCACTGTTGCCGGAGCATGCCGTCGCCGTTTCATTCGAGACCGTTTCGGAGACGGAGCGGAGGATTTCGTGGAAAAACTGACAACTCACAACTTACAACTGACAATAGGTGACAAATCGGATACGAAAAAGACGAGGCGCGTGCCTCGTCTTTTCGTTTCCATTCTTCGTTCTGCGGACAAGCAAGGCGGCTTGACCCTCCCGAAGGAGAGAGATCTTCCGGAGGGTCGAGGGGGACGCGAACGCGTCCCGGGCCGCGGAAGTAGTGGTTTCGACTCGCGAAGACCTGTACAGGGTCCGTATGTCGCGGATCGGCTCGTCCGCAGGACGAGAAACGGAACGGGGAAGGTACGGAAGTGTAGGATAAGGAGTGAGAAGTGAGGGAAAGCGGAATCCTCTTCTCCCGGAGGGAGAAGAGGATTCTATTCTCACTCCATGCTACTCACTACTTTCTACTGGTTTTCTTTGCCAACTTTCCACTCCGCACTTCTATTCCTCACTATGAACATTCCTTCGCAAAGAAATGCTCAATGGTGAGGGAGAGCGTAAACCAAAGCCCCCCCGTATTAACTGTTTCCGCCTCCTCAGCGGACCTCGTTTGCTCAAAGCGCAAATGAGTGGGGAAAAAAAGTTTGTCTTCACCGAAGCGTTTCTTCGCGTGGTACGGTGGTGAGCATCGACAGCCATACGGAGTTTCCATACCCTCCGTACACCCTGTCTAACAGGGAGATTTCCTCCTTCCCGATTATTACGGGAGGGATTTCTTCTCCTCTTTTTTCGATTGCCCACAACGAAAATCTTCTGTAACTTATCCTAGCGTTGTATACAAAACAAAAGACCGGTTCAATGGAAGGTGTCTAAGCCGAACCATTAACCGATCTCTTGTATGCACAAGAATACCAGACTCCTCCCGTATATGCGA
>CAINXS010000066.1 GCA_903854995.1 Candidatus Moraniibacteriota bacterium
CATGCGGGAAGTATAGACCAGAGTGTCCTAATTCAAAACGGAATGAATGGTGGTTCGGCAAGACGGGTATCCGTTGTGGATACTCTCGCTTTTTTACAACTTGTGGATCAGATGTATCATGTCAAAAAAAGTTACTCGTTCCAGCTCAGCCGGAATTCCTGTGCATCTTTCCGGATCAGACTCTTTGGCTAGAGCATCGCAGGATGTAGTTGTGGGTGGCGTCACCTTCACCTGTCATCATGTGACTTCTCCGGTTTTCGGAATTTCCGCTTATCGCGAGTTTCTCGTCTTCGGACTTTCTGCGCTTCTTGACGAGGGTGTTCTTGTGCGCGTAGAGAATCGTTTTGATTGTACCGCAGGCTTCTCGGAGAAGCATCATAGCCGAGTGGCGCGAGCTTTCCGTCACCTGCCGAGTTCGTTCAGGGATGATATCGATTTGGAGGTGAGAGGGTCGAATGTTCATCTTTGGAAATCCGGGAAAACAAGAAAAACTGACTTTTCTCTGCCGCTTTTTGAAGTCGTCATTCTCCTTCAGAAAGCCGGAAATGCCCGTCTCGCAGATTCATCGCATTGTGAGAAACTTCTAGAAGAAATTTCCATAGCCGGACGCGAACTTTCGGTGAGGGCGGCATGATTCAAATTTTCGCTCAAACGAGCAGGCCCCTCTTCGGACTACCGAGGAGGGGGCTTTTATACTTTCCGAAAAAAGCACTCGCATTTTTACACCAGTGGCCCTTTACTCCTGCCCGATGTTGCGCTAGGGTGGAAATGTTTTTGAGTTGTTTTTCAATCAGAACCCCAAAGAAGGCTGCCAATGTTTTTTGCAACGGATTTTAACAAGGTTATCATGCAGAAGCCTGATCCGGATTTGGAGGAGAGGATTTTAGAGGAAATCTTCGAATCTCGGAAAGCGCGTCCAAAATCGTTAACATGGAAATCTTTCGAGAAGCAAGGTTACGGACTCGAGTTCTTTGAGTGGGCGCGAGATTGGATTTATCGTCCGGAGTACAGGAAGTATCTTGAACCGGTAGATGGTGCGATCGAGGCTCTGCGACAGATTTGCGTGGCGAACGACATAACCATCGTGACAACCAGAACCGGCGTGTCATGCGATTTAGCGCAACAGTGGTTGTTTGAGTGCAGCGGGCTGCGTCTCCCGTTTGTCGGTGTCGGAACGGATAGTCGGGGGGTAAAGATGAGTAAAGCTCCGACACTCCTTTCTATCAAAGCCGATGTGTATCTCGATAACAGTCGGGAAAAGCTCGTGCAGATCCTTCGCGAAAGAAAAGAATTTGTGAAGTTTCCGAAGCTCCTACACTTTCGACCGCCCGTGATTATCGGAGATAACTGGTCTCCGCCTCACACGGTGCCGGTCCAGTCTTGGCAACATGTTCTTCACGTGGTAAACGCGATCGTTGCCGAGCAAGCGGAACGTACTTGAACTGAATCGCCCAAAGAGGAACACCTCTTTGGGCGGATTAGTTTTTTGATCGTTATTTATCTCGCTACGACGATTCCGAAGACATGTCTCACGCCGGATTTTTTCAATACTTTCGCGCATTCCTCGAGTGTGGCGCCGGTCGTGGCGACGTCATCGATGAGCCAAATCGTTTTCCCTTTCAGTTCCTTTCGAAATGGTCGGCTGTCGGACGGGAGCGAAAAGGCTCCTTTCAGGTTCGCCTTTCGCTCCTTGGCTCCGTGACTTCTGGCCTGTGGCAGCGTGAAGCGATGGCGGACCAGCAGGTCGGAACGGACCGGAATCGGCATATCGGGCATGAATGCGGCGGCGAACGATTCGGCGAGTAGGGCGGACTGATTGAACCCGCGGAAGCGGAGACGCCACGGATGAAGCGGGACGGGAACGATCATATCGGCGATCGGCAGCTCGGTCTTGGCGGTCGCTTTTGCGAGGAGCGCTCCGAGCGGGAACGCGAGCTCCGGAACATATTCGTATTTGAGCACATGGACGGCATCGGCGACGACGGTCGCTTCGCGGAAGACGGATGCGGAGAAAATCCCGTCGAGCGAGTGCCTGGGTGCGCAGGAAAAACAGGTCCGGCCGTCGGGCGTGAGTACGGACTCGCAGAAGGGGCAGGAATGTTCCCGTTTCCACGGCGAACCGTAGAGGCACGCATCGCACAGATAGGTGTCTCGTTTGCCGCAGCCGATACAGGATCGGGGGAACAGGAGGTCCGCGAAAAATTCCCGCAAAGGGGAAAGCATCGCGATTCTGTTGCGAGATGTCCGTATCATGCCGTTTCGAATTTTGAAAAATAACCGATGACGGACGGACGGAGTCACTTTTTTACGGGAACTTTCTTCGGTTCGGTGCAGATGATCGTTTCGCCCGAAAGGGAAAGGATGAGTTTGCGTTTCATGCCGGAGCCGGACAGGAGTTTCGATGCGACCGGACGTTCGACGAGCTCCTCGATATTTTTCCGGACGAGTCGGGCTCCCTGTTCGGGAACAAGACTTTTTTCGGCGAGTGTGGCGACGACTGGCGCGGCGATGGAAAGGGAGACGTCTCTCCCGGCAAGACGTTTTCTGAGGGCGTCGAGTTCGAGCCGTACTATTTTCGTTATCGCATCCTTGCCGAGCGCGTCGAAGACGACGGTACGGTCGATTCGGGCGAGCAACTCGGGTCGGAACGCCTTCTTGAGTTCCTCGAGCGCGGCCTGTTTCGCCGATTCGGAACGCGATGCCGAATGGCGCGGGTCGTCCTTTTCGAAACCGATATGATCGCTCCTGAAAAACGAGCCGGTGCCGACGTTCGAGGTGATCACGATAAGCGCGTCGCGGAAGCTTACGGACCGACCTTCGGCGTCGGTGAGCGTGCCTTCGTCGAGGATCTGAAGCAGTATGCCGGCGACGTCGGGGTGTGCCTTCTCGATCTCGTCGAACAGTACGACGGCATGCGGCATGCGGCGTATCCGTTCCGTGAGCTTGCCGCCTTCCCCGTAGCCGACGTAGCCGGCGGGTGCCCCGATCATCTGCGCGACGCTGTGCCGTTCCATGAACTCGCTCATGTCCAGCCGGATGAGGCGGTCTCGGCCGCCGAAAAATTCCTCGGCGACGATCCGCGCGACCAGGGTCTTGCCGACGCCGGTCGGACCTAGGAACAGAAGCGAACTGAGTGGCCGGTTCGGATCGCGAACTTCCGAGAGCGATCGGATGAGGGAGGATTCGACGGCGCCGATGGCGTCTTCCTGGAGAGCGATGCGGCTTCGCAACGTCTTGCCGAGCCGCTCCAGGCGATGTTCCGGGCGATCCCGTTCAAGTGTCGCGAAGGGAACGCCGGTCATGGCCGAGACGGTTTCGAGCAGGTCCCGTTCCGTGAGGGCGATCCGTTCGGATCCGGATCGCTCTTTCGCCTCGCGTGCGGACAGTTTCGCTATCTCCCTGCTGATACGCAGTTCTTCCTGGAGCATCTCGGCGGCCTCGTCGAAGCGTCCTTCGGACATGAGCAGTTCCTTTTCCCCGAGGATGTTTTTTCTCGAGCTTTCGAGCGCCGCGGCCGCGCGCCCCGCAGGCGTGACGCTCCGGCGGTTCTTGGAAAGCGACGAGGCTTCGTCGAGTATGTCGATCGCCTTGTCGGGGAGATAGCGGTCATGCAGGTGACGGACCGAGAGATCGACGGAGAGGTCGAGAAGTCCCGTCGCGATCGAGATGCCGTGGAACGATTCGTATGCGGGGCGGATTCCCCGGAGGAGTTTCTTCGTTTCTTCGGGTGAGGGCTCGTTGACGGCTACCGGCTGAAAACGTCGGCCGAGCGCGGGGTCCTTTTCGATATGTTTGCGATATTCGGCGTTCGTGGTGGCGCCGATGATGCGGATCTCGCCGCGCGCAAGTGCCGGTTTGAGGATATTCGCGGCATCGAGCCCGCCCTGGGCGTTTCCGGCGCCGACGATGGTGTGCAGTTCATCGATGAAGAGAATGATATCGGGACGTTCTTTCGCTTCGCGGACGATTTCCTTGAGTCGTGCCTCGAATTCACCTCGAAAACTGGTTCCGGCCACGACGAGTGCAAGGTCGAGCGCGAGGAAACGCTTGCCTGAAAGCGATGCCGATGCCTCGCCCTCCGAGATCTGTTTCGCGATGGCCGAGACGATCGCGGTCTTGCCGACGCCTGGCTCCCCGAGAAGGACCGGGTTGTTCTTCTGTCGCCGGCCGAGGATGCTTGTGACCCTGGCGATTTCCGCCTCGCGGCCGAAAAAAATGTCTCCGCGTTCCGTCGCCTCGCGGCCGAGGTCGGTCGTATACTGCGAGAGCGCCGGTGGCAGACCGTCCGTTCCCGACGTCCGTTTCGCGAGCGTCAGCTCCGGAAGGTCGAGCAGTTTGCCGAAGTCCGGAACGTGTTCCAGTCCGAGGTGCGATTCGAGCTCCGAAAGTGATTGTTCGTGGTCGATGCCTGCCTTGGTCAGGACGTCGAGGATTTCTCGGTCGGGTTTTGTCAGGATGGCGTGTATGACATGTTCCGTTCCCACATACGGCGAACCGAACCGGTTCGCGGAAAGGAACGCCCTTGTGAGCACGTCCTTGGTTTCGGTCGAGAATGGTATCGATTTCGACGCGTGTCCGATCCGTTTCGCGGGTTTTTTCGGCGTGATCTTTTCCGGTCCGGATACGTTTCCGTCGACGGGTCGCAGCGCATCGCGCTTCAGCCCGGCATTGACGAGAAACAGGCTGCCGAGACTCCCGTCCTCGGAAAGGATGGCTGTCAGGAGGTGGATCGGACGGACGGAAGCGTCCGCGGACGCCTTCGCGACGACGGAGGCTTCGCTCAGGGTTTTTCGTGCGCGCAGGGAAAATTTTTCCGGCAGATGTCCGATGTTCATACTTTCAATGATATCACGGGAGAAGGATATCCGGTGGTGGGACAATTGTATGGACATGGACGTGCCGTGTCAATGATTCCCGTTCGCCGGTCAACATTTTCCTTCCGTTCGAATCGTGGTATACTTCCGACCGACAAGGGGAGTACGTCCGTATTTCGTTTCCCCTTTCCGTAAACACAAAGAACGTATGGGAATGTTTTCCAAGGAACGGTTTCTCGGTGTCGATTTCGGAACGGAATCGATCAAGGCCGTGGAGCTTGAGCTTCGCGGCGGACGCCCGTTTCTCACGAATTACGGCGAGGCGACGCTGTTTCCACCCCATGATCCGCAAAAACCGGCGGTGCGGTCTTTCCGTGAGGACATGGCCGTCAGATTTCGCGTGCTGTTGGAGAAGATGAAACCGGAAACGAGAGAAGTCTGCATTTCCATGCCGTCTTTTCTGGGTCTCATATCGCTCATCGACTTTCCGAAAATGACGGATGCCGAACTGGAGGAGGCGGTGCGGTTCGAGGCGAGAAAGTACATCCCGAGTCCGCTCGAGGACGTCTCGCTGTCATGGGAACTGCTCGGGAAGAAGGGCGCGGACGAAGCGACATCCGAAGACGGAAAACAACAGAAATCGGAGATACTTCTCGTCGCGGCGCTCAATAAGGACGTTTGGCAGTACGAAGGATACGTGAACGCGGTCGGATACAAGATGAAACTTCTCGAATTGGAGACGTTTTCCATCGTCCGCGCGGTCGTCGGGAACGACCCGGGAACGTTTCTTGTCATCGATATCGGTGCGCGCGCCGCGAACCTGATACTCGTCGAGGGAGGGTACGTGAAGAAGAGTCGGAGCATCGATGCCGGTGGTCGCGATATCACGCGTTCCCTCGCGGAGAGCCTGAATATATCTATCGACCGTGCCGACGCGCTCAAGAAAAGCGGAAAAGACTTTCTTAACGCGAAGGACATCGCCGTTATCTTTCCCGCGGTGGAAACGATCGTCAGCGAGGCATCCCGCTTGATCGATTCCTGGAAAGTGAAGCGGCCGGACGGAAAGATTGACGGAGTCATTCTCTCCGGCGGAACGGGGCGTCTTGCCGGACTCACTTCGTATCTCTCGAAAAAGCTCGGCGTTCCCGCGACCTTGTCGGATCCGTGGCATGCCATTTCCTATCCGCAAGGTCTTCAGCCGAAGATAGAATTCATCGGGGCGTCCTTTTCTGCGGCAATCGGACTCGCGTTGTATGGAGCGGCGGAGTCCGAAAAGAAGAAATGAGCGTGGCCGTATTGTACGGAATGACCGATACGGTGTATAATTCGGAAGAACGATAAACCCAAAAATGGAAATCATATGCCGGGAATGAACTTGGCACAGTCGACCCAACAGGGAAAGATAGGAAACGGAAGACATATCGGTAAGGGGCTGATTTTTCTTCTTTCCGTCATCGCGGCGGTGGTCGTTGTCTGGGCCGGTTTTTCCTTTTATGAACGATTCCTCTCCGGAGGTATTGCCGATGCCGAGGCCAGGATTGTCGAGGAACGGCAGAACATGTCCATCGAGAAGGTCGATAAGGTGGCCGACTTCCAATTCAGGCTTGAGAGGATAGCGGCCGAAAAAAGGGATTCTCTCGGTCCCGCAGAAATGCTCGCTTCGGTCGAATCCCTGATTCTTCCGAGCGTGAAGCTTTCTGAATTCACGTACGAGGAATCGGAACGGACCATTCATATGATCGGTGAAGCGGATTCTTTCAGGACCGTCGTCCAGCAGATGGTGCTCCTGAAGAAAATGCCGGAATTGGAGACATTGACCGTCCCGACGCTTGGAAGGAACAAGGACGGGAGAATCGATTTCACCTTCACGATCATCTTCGGACAATAGGAATAAAAACAAACGTATGTCGATCAAGAGACTTTCCTTCCCGATATTCATCATCATCGTCTTATTTCTTGGCATCTTTCTCGTGAAACCGGCGGTCATTTCGGTCATGGAAAAACGACAGGCGAAAGCAGAAAAGGAGGCGGAGCTTGCGGCGGTTGAGGCGACAAAACAGAACCTGGAGGTGCTGGTGAGCTCCCGCGAATCATTACTCGATACGGACGAGGGAAGGGTGGTGTACGCCTACCTCCCCATATCGCTCGATCAGGATCGTATCGTCGATGTTTTCAATTATTACGCCATGCAATCCGGCGCGGTGGTCAACAACATCACTTTCGAATCGAAGGATACGAGCAAGTCGCCATATTTCCCGGCGGATACGCAGGAAGAAATGGACCCGCTGAGCGCCCCGAAAGCGCCCGAGCCGAGTACGTTCGCCTTGTCGGCGAACATCCAGGGATCGTACGAAAGCGTCAAGGCATTCCTGAAGGAAGTATCTCGGCCCGCCCGTTCATGTAGACTGGTGTCGTTCGCTATCGCCAAGAAGGATTCCGGCACCGATCAGGACGGTCAGCCGATGCCCGACTCAGGCATTCTTTCAGGGAGCTTTTCTGCCGAGTTCTACTACCTTCCCGAGAAACAATATCCTCGGGGGTATCTTCTCCCTGTATTCAGTGCCGGGCAGTTCGACATGGCTGGTATCAGGGATCTCATGACGAAGCAGAAGACGGTTCCCGCGTTGTCCGATCCGGGAAGCGCCGGGCGAGGAAATCCATTCGTACTGTAAGTAAGGAGCAAATCGGTATGAGTGATGTCACCCTCGAGCAGGAGAAGATTTCCGATTCGGCGGATGACGTGGCTGTCACTGGCGTGGGCACGTCAGAGGAGGCCGACGAGATCGCTTTGAAAAAGCGGGCCGAGTCTCTCGGAATGCCGTTTATCGGCGAGGCTCCGAAAAAGATCGAGCGTTCGGTCATCGGATATATTCCTGAAGATGCGGCATCGAAATATCGGATGGCCGTGTACGAGAAGAGCGGGGATACACTTCGGGTCGCGATGGCCGACCCGGAGGATTTCGAGGCGCTCAATATTCTTCGCTTTCTTGCAGAAAAGGAACAGAAGAGCATCGAAATCTCATTGGCACCGCGAGCTGTCATTAACGAGATGCTGAAGAGCTATACCGGAACGGATAGGGCGCTGAAGGAAGCGATACTCTCTCTCAAGAGCGACGATACGTCGACCGGAGTCTCGCTTGTTACCGATCTGGAATCGGAAATCGAGACGGCGCGGCAAGACAAGGAGGTATTGCAGGACGCGCCGATAGCGCGGCTCGTAGAGTCAATCGTGAAGCATGCCATTGAAGCGCGAGCGAGCGATATCCATATCGAGCCGGCGGAGGAGAACTACCGCGTCCGGTTCCGCGTAGACGGACTGCTGCATTCATCGCTCGTGTTTCCACCGCAGATCGGTCGTGCCGTGATCGCGCGCATCAAGATCCTTTCGAACCTGAAGATCGACGAGAAGCGGAAGCCGCAGGACGGCCGGTTCCGGGCCGAGCACGAGGGAGCGACCGTCGATCTCCGTATCTCGACCTTGCCGGTGGTAAACGGGGAGAAGGTTGTGATGCGTATCCTCGACAAGAAGGACAATATCGTCGATTTCAAGCAGATGGGGCTGTGGGGCCGTACCGGAGAAGTGATGCGCAAGAAAATCTCCGATCCGTACGGTATCATCCTTATGACCGGGCCAACCGGTTCCGGAAAGTCGACGACGCTCTATTCATTCCTTCAGATCCTGAACCAGGACGAGCGGAACATCATCACGCTTGAGGATCCGGTCGAGTACTCCATTCAGGGAATCAACCAGAGCCAGGTGAAGCCCGAAATCGGATACACCTTCGCGAACGGGCTTCGTTCAATCTTGCGTCAGGACCCGAACGTAATCATGGTTGGAGAGATCCGGGACGGCGAGACGGCTGAACTCGCGATCCATTCCGCCCTGACGGGGCACCTCGTACTGTCGACGCTCCACACGAACAACGCGATAGGATCGATTCCACGCTTCGTCGATATGGGCGTTGAGCCTTTCCTTATCGCATCGGCCGTGCAGGTGGTGGCCGCGCAGCGGCTTGTCCGGCGCATATGCCCCGATTGTCGGGAGGAAATCGACGTGATGCCGTCGCTTCGGAAAAAACTCGAGGAGATCGTGTTGCAAGTCGATGCGACAGAGCTGAAGGCATACGGGTACGATCCGTCCAAGGGAGTGCATCTCTACCATGGGAAAGGGTGTGGGACGTGCGGAAATACCGGTTACAAGGGGCGTATCGCCATCTATGAGGCGCTGGAACTGACCGAGGAGGTCAAGCGGATAGTCATCGACGACCGCGCGAACGAAGCAAGGCTTCAGGAGGAGGCAAAGAGGCAGAAGATGCTTACGATGCGGCAAGACGGGATCCTGAAAGTCTTTTGCGGGGTGACGACGCTTGCGGAAGTGGAACGGGTGACGGACGGCGATGTCCTGGTGGATGAGGAATAATCTTTCATGATGCGACCTATGGGAATCTCGAAATTCGTCGGGAAAAAGATACTGCTCATGGAAGACGATTTTTTTGTGAGGGACATCTATCAGAAGAAACTCAGGGAATGTGGATTTGTGGTGGAAACGGCCGGTGACGGCGTCGAGGGCATGGAACGGTTGAAGCGGTCCACGCCCGATCTTATCCTGCTCGATATCTTCATGCCGTACATGGACGGTCGCGACGTGTTGCGGGAAATCAAGGGCAATCCGGAATGGAAAAACATTCCCGTCATTCTGTTGACGAACTTCTCGGCACGCGAGGGCGTTCGCGACGGGTTCGATCTCGGTGCCGAGGAGTACCTCATCAAATCACACTTCACGCCGTCCGAGGTCCTGGGGAAGGTGGAATCCATATTGGAAAAGGGCGCGAAAGGTGATACCATGAAGGAAACGGGGTCGTCGAAGGAGGCCGCTTCCGATTTGGCCGGAGCGTAGCGGTAAGCAAACATCAAACACGAACTATGTCAGACGGATCAGAAATACTGCATGCCGAACAGCGGGTCAAGAACCTCCTTCTGCTCGTGGGACAACAGGGCGCTTCCGACCTTCATTTGGTGGTCGGCCGGTATCCGACCCTCCGTATCAACGGGAAACTGCACCCGATTACGCAGGAAAAGATCCTGACGCCCGCGGATACGAAGGCACTGTCGGATATCCTGCTTACCGAAGAAGGAAAGGAAGAACTTCTCTCCTCGGGTCAGGCGGACTTTTCGTACAATTTCGAGAACCGGATGCGGTTCCGAACGAACGTCTTTTTTCAGAAGGGATTCGTGAGCGTAACCATGCGGTTCGTCATGGACCACGTGCGAAACCTGGAGGAACTCAATATTCCGACGTCGCTCTACAATTTCGCGAACTATTCGCAG